>NZ_SMKS01000100.1:0-13553 GCF_004348435.1 Saccharopolyspora terrae
GAGTTGACGGGCGTTGCCGGTCGGGGTGGCGGAGGGGAGCCTTCGACGGCCTGGGGGTTCTGGTCACAGGTCGAGGGTGAGGTTCGTTCGGGCTCTGGAGACGCAGGGCGTGATGTGGGTGGGGTGTTCGGATGGTTGCAGGTAGAGGTCGTTGTGGAGGGGGTCGCCTGCGGTGTAGGGGGTGACGCATTCTCCGCAGACGCCTTTGCGGCAGCGGTTCGGGACGTCGATGTCCGCTGATCGCAGTGCGTCCAGGAGGGTTTCGTCCTCCCCGACCCGGAGGGTCGTGCCGCTCCGGCGCAGGTGGGCGGTGAAGGGTTCGCCGGTGGCCGGGGTACTTCCGAAGTGCTCCGCGTGGACGCGGGTGGGTGGCCAGCCGGCGTCGCGGGCCCGGGTGGTGACCTCGTCCATGAACGGCTTCGGGCCGCAGGCGTAGAGGTGCGTCCCCAGGGGCTGGTCGGTGAGGTCGAGGGTGCTCCAGAACTCGTCCCGCGACCCGCTGATGTGACCGTGCAGGTCGTCGGCATGGGCGGCGTCGCGGGAGACGTAGTGCACCTCGACGGAGCGCTGCCAGGTCTGGGCGGCCCGGAAGTGCGAGAGAATCGGTGTGATGCCGATTCCGGCGGCGACGAGCAGGTGGTGGCGGGCGGTGTGCACCGGCGCGAAACCGCTTCGGGGATGGCCGGTTTCGACGACGTCCCCCGGACGCAGCCGGTGCATCCAGCGCGAACCCCCGGAGCCGAGGCGCACCGAGATCTCGTAGTGCTCCGGGCGGAACCCGTCGCCGGTGAGCGAGTAGGAGTTCCAGCGCGGCCGTCCTCGCTCGTCGGCGCCGCACAGCACGTCGAGGTGACTGCCGGGCGTGTACGAACGCAGCTCTCCCACCAGCCGGATCCCGCGCACGCCCTCGGTGATGCTCCGGGTGTCGGCGACGGTGAGCCGGTTCATCGGCGCAACCACGCGAGCAGCTCGGGACGGATCTCGCCGTAGCCCTTGTAGTCGGCCATCTCGTCGGGAAGTTCGGCGAGCACGGCCGCGAACTGCTCGCGCCAGGCCGGGACCAGCACCAGCTCCCGCATCGGCAGCAGGTGGGTGCGGATCAGGAACATGATCGAACCCGACATCGGCAGCCGGATCAGGTGCTGGACCTCCACCCGCAGGTGCAGGTCGTCGCCGATGTCGGACAGCCGGCCGCGCTCGGCGCCCCACTCGTCGTAGGTCTCCAGCGAGGCGTCCAGCCGGTGCCCGACGGTCGAGCTCCAGTTCAGCCGCCGGTAGCAGTCGCCGGGCTGCATGCCGAGCAGGAACCACTCGGCTCGCGGGATCGCGCCGTCGGCGAAGTCGCGCGGGACGGGGCCGTGCAGTTCGGTGAACGACATCCCGAGCACGAACCGGATCGACCAGTTCGACGCGAAGGTCACCACCCCGGCATCGGCGAACAGCCGTCCTTCGCGCTCGTCGAGCAGCACGATGTCGTCGGGCACCTGCGAGGCCGCGAACCGCAGCGGCGGCTCGCCCAGCGAGTCGTCGTCACCGAAGCGGAACCGCCGCGCAACACCGAGTCTCGCGTTCTCCCAGTGGAATTCGCGGTCATCGCACGGCGTCAGCGTCATCGCCGGGTCGGTGGCCGCGGCTTCGGAGAGCAGGTGCAGCAGCGCGTCCCAGGACGCCGCCCGCATGTGCCCGAGCTCCACGTGCCGACCCGGGTCGCGGCCGAGGATCGCCGCGCGCTCGGCGAGTTCGGCCTCGTAGGCCTCGTTGAAGCCCAGGACCGCGCCGCCCCACTCGCCGGCCGCCGTCCGGTGAACGCGTGGTGCGGGCTCGACGTTGACGCTGTAGCGGTAGCGGTCGCCCTCCAGCGGCCACGGGAACCGCCGGACTCGTGCTGGCAGGGTCACCGGAACGCCTCCACGTCGGCGCGAAAACCCAGGTACGAACCGCGGAACCGGGACACGTGGGAGTAGATGTGCAGCAGCTGGCCGCACCCGCCGCAGGCCGTGCGCTCCCCCGCCGACGCCGTCACCTCGGTGTCGGCGGCGCAGTGCGCGCAGTGCACCACCACCCGCTCCCGGCTGGTGACCTGGCAGCGGATCTCCTCGTCCACGGCGCCGGCCGAAAGCGCCTGCGAGCGCAGCGCCAGCACGTCGGCTTCGGGGCCGGCCAGCATCAAACGCCACCCGACCCGCGCCTCCCGCAGCTGCGCGGCCAGGGCTTCGGTGGCGGTTACGACGTCGTCCGCCTGCGACGTCCACACAGGACGGTCGATCGACCGAACCCATCCGCGGGTGATCTCCAGCGCCTCGTCGCCGATCCCGAGGACCGCGAACCAGCGGCCCGACGGATCGACCTCGACCCGCTCCGGCCACGCGGGCAGGCTGGTGCGCGCACCGGCCGCCATCCGCTCGTCGGTCATCGCATCCCCCGCCCCCGAGTACACAAAGGCCGGGCGCGGGTGTCAACCACGCCCGGCCCAGGTCACGGGTTCACTGCACGGCCCAGTACCCGAACGACTTGTAGTCCGGGGACGGGCCGAACGAGGTCAGCGCGGCCAGGCGGACGGTCAGCTCGCTGCTGGTCACCAGGTGCGCCGGGATCGTGATGACGGTTTCCGACCAGCCCTTCGTCTCCGGCTTGAGCCAGTGCTTGCCGAGATCGGTGCCGTCGACGATCACCCGCACGTCCCGCGCTCCGGTGTACAAGCCGGGCTTGGGACCGGCGGAGTCGTGCCGGGCGATGAGCCGGACCTCCTCGCCGGGGAGAAGGTTGCGCAGCGTGAACTCCTCCTCGCCGACGATGTGCCTGGCGCTGTCGACGACCTCGTGCCCACCGGTTTCGAGCGTGCGGGCCTCGGTCAGCGGCTGGAAGCCCGCTCGCGAGGTGTGCACCTCGTGGTCGTGGTCGGCCTCCGAGTCCATCGACCCGACGTTGACGTGGTCCCGGATGGTGCCGCGGAACGGCCGCATCGGCACGTCACCGGTGTCGATCAGGCTCCAGTCGGCCTTGTACACCGTCATCACCGGCAGCGAGAGCACCGGCGCTCCCAGGACACCGGCGTCGGCGAGGTGTTCCAGCTGCACCCCGTTGGGCATGCGGTCGTAGATGGCGATGTAGTCGGGGCGGTCGTCGGGCGACATCGCGCGCAGTTCCTCGTAGAGCGCGCCCATGCCGTGCAGCGCGGGCTTGGCGAGGCCGTTGGTCGTCAGTCCCACGAGGTCCACCGTCGGATGTCCGCCCAGGTAGGCGGCGGCGCCGACGTCGTGCACGCCCAGCCGCGCACCCTCCGGCAGGTTGCCCTTGGTCCAGGCGGCCAGGGCGACGACGCGCTCCCGGATGCCACCGGAGTCCTGCACCGCGTTGTGCACCCAGGTCGGCACGGACAGGGCCGTGAACAGACCGGCCACCGCCAGCAGCGCCACCGGGGCCTTGTCGCCCAGCCGCAGCCGCTTGCCGACCTCGACCAGACCGATGACGGCGGCGAGCACGAACAGCGGCAGGAACGGCTGCAAGTAGCGGACCTGCTGCCACAGCGCGGTCCCCATCGTGGAGATCGCGCCGAGCGCCAGCAGCGTTCCGATGCCGATCGTCCAGCCGACCCACCGCCGCGTCCCGCCGTCGCGCACCAGCACGGCCACGCCGAGCGCGGCCAGCAGCAGCGCGCCGGGGAAGGCGAAGTCCTGCCGGTTGAGCCCGGCGAGGATCTCCATGAACGCCGAGAAGTTGTCCGCGGTCTTGCCCGCGAGCTCGCCGAGGCTCAGGTTCGGCATGCTCATGTGCGACTTGGCCTGCGAGCCGTTCGGCGAGGAGTGCCCGGTGGTGACCAGGTAGAACAGCAGCTGTGCGGCGATCACGGCGAACGGCAGCGCGCACCAGGCGACCGAGGCGATCCTGGTGGCGAGGTTCCGCCCGCGACGCGCGCTGAGGACCATCATCAGCGGCGGCACCAGCAGCAGGAACACCAGGGCTTCCAGCCGGCACAGCGCGGCCAGCGCCACCAGCACCGGGGTGAACCGGAAGACCCCGCTCGGCGCCTCGCGGACCAGCATCAGCAGCGTCGCGACCAGCAGCAGCGAGGTGATCGAGACCTCCATGCCGCTGGAAGCTCCCCACAGCAGCGGCCCGCTGAGCGCGACGAGCACGCCCGCCCACACCCCCGCGATGGGACCGGCGACGCGGCGACCCAGCAGCAGCACACCACCGGCGGTGAGCGCGTGGCAGACCACTCCGGACAGGACGGCGGCGGGCATCAGCAGACCGCCGTCCATCCCGAGGAAGTGCAGCGCCCCCAGCACCACCACGTAGAGCAGGCTGCTGGCGCCGGTGCTGATCGGGTCGCCGTCGTTGTACCGCAGGAACTCGCCCTGCCCGATCTGCTTGCCGTACTGGAGGTGGATGTAGGTGTCGTCCAGCGGCGGGATGTAGTGGCCGCCGTTGTAGTGGACGTTCACCAGCACGAAGCTCAGCCCGGCCAGCAGCGCCAGCAGCGGCACCGCCCACAGGGCGGTCCGGTCCGCGCGCCACCGGGACGCGGGGATGTTCCCTCGTCGTGTCGGCTCGGATAACTCAGGTTCGACGAGGTCGTTCGTCACGCTCAACCCAACGGGTCCTTCCAGGAAAGTGTGTCGCGCCCGGCGCGCCGGTGGGCGGGCCCGCGTGATCGACTATAGATGGGCGTTTTGGGCCGATTCACCGGGACATCGGCTCCGGTCAGCCCTCGGCGTTCGACGTCCAGGTGTCGACGGCGGCGACGAGGCTTTCCACCCAGCCGTGCAGGATGCGGCGGCCATCGGATCCGCTGGCGCCGCGCGGGTCGCCGAGGACGCCGTTGTCGCTGACCGCGGCGGTGCCACCGTCGCGAAGCCGGTCGATCAGCTCGTGCAGCGGTTCGGTGTTGCCGGGTTCGGCCCGTTCCAGGTGGACGGCGTGCGGCCGGAGCGCGAGCATCGCGGAGGTTTCGGTGCGTCCGGCGTGGCTGTCGTCGGCCGGTCCGGTCGGCGACCAGGCCAGCACCCGGCGACCCTCGGAACGCAGCGTGCGCACCGCATTGCGCACCGCAACGGCGTTGCCGCCGTGGCAGGAGACGAGCACCACCCCGGCGAAGGCGTCGGCCGAGCGGCCGAGCTCGACGAGCAGCAGTTCGGTGGCGGCCCGCCCGATGGACAGGGTGCCGGGGAACGCGGCGTGCTCCCCGCTGGAGCCGTAGGCCACGGCGGGCGCGACCACGACGGGCCGCTGCTCGGCGAGGCGATCGCACAGCGCGACGGCGATGTCGGTGTCCACCGTGCACGGCAGGTGCGGGCCGTGCTGCTCGGTGGCGCCGACGGGGACGGCCAGCAGCCGGGGTTCGCGCAGCTCGGGCCAGGTGGTGTCGCCGAGGTTCACGCCGAGTCCCCGTTGACCGGCACGCTGCTGCGCCCGCCCCGGTCGGTGAGCACCGGCCGCAGCGCGATCGTGCTGCGTTCGCGCAGCGCCCCGCGCAGCACGCCGCAGCCGTAGGCCGCGTCATCGGCGACGCGGGCGAGGGTGTGCCGGATCGGGTCGAGCTCGCCCTTCTCGGCGAGGTGGCGGGCGGCGACGAGGGCGAGCACGACGCGCCCGCGCTTGGTGAGCAGCAGCGGCGGGATCGCCAGCGGCGCCCAGGACCGCCCGAGGGCGTCGCCGAGAAGCCGTGCCGCACCGAGGTTCCCGCGCGCGGCGAGCTTGATCGACTCGGTCGCGGGGATGCCGAGCGCGCCGAGCTTGCGGGCGAGCAGGACGGCCGCCGCGCCGGTGACGGCCAGTGCGAGCTGGGGACGGCCGAAGGCGATCAGCAGCCAGGTCAGCACGCTCCACAGCGAGATCCGCACGGGTGCGACGTGCTCGCCGTGGCGCCGTCCGAGCGGCCCGGCCGAGCAGCCGTAGCCGTAGCGCTGCCGCAGCAGGGCGGGCCAGCTGGGACGCGGGGCGTGTTCGACGATCGCGGCGGGCTCGTAGCGGGCCTGGTGCCGGGCGGTGAGCCGCCACACGAGGTCGACGTCCTCGCCGAAGCGCATGGTCTCGTCGAAACCCCCGAGTTCGGCGAGGGTTTCGGTGCGCATCAGCAGGGCGGCGGTGGGGACGTAGCTGATGCGGCTGCCGGGCAGCACCGGTCCGGGTTGAGCGCCGAGATCCAGCGGTGAGCGGGTCTGCTCGTAGCGCTCCAGCGCCGAACCACCGGGAGCGCTGCGCACTCTCGGCGCCACCGCGGCGACGTCGGGTGCTTCGAAGTGGCGCAGCAGCGGGGCCAGCCAGCCGGGTTGCGGGAGGGTGTCGGCGTCGAGGAAGGCCACCAGCGGCGTCGTGACCAGCCGCCATCCGGCGTTGCGGGCCGCGGCCGGACCGCGTGCGGTGTCGTGGCGCACGGTGGCTCCGGGGATCGGCGTCGGGGAGCCGTCGTCGACGACGATGACGCGCAGGCCCTCCAGCGCCGCGAGCAGCGCGGTGGGGTTCTCGCCGCGGACGGGGATGACGACGGTGAGGTCATCGGTCCCCAGGTTCGCCGCGTCGTGCTCGGGGTGCACCAGACCGGTGCGGACGAGCCGGTCCGCCAGCGATCTGCCGCTGGTCACGGGTCTTCCCGCGATCCAGTCGTCGAGGAGTTCGCCGCCGCGCGCGGTCAGCCGCATGATGCGGTACGGGGACCCGCCCGCGACGGTCCGCCCGTCGTCCCAGCGCTGCAGGCTCGGATCGGCCACCAGTCTCACGTCGTGAAGCCTCCGTCCGCGTGGACGACGGTGCCGGTGATCGCCGAGGCGCGTTCGTCGCAGAGCCAGCACACGGCGGCGGCGACCTCCTCGGGTCCCAGCAGTCGTTCGACGACCTGGTGCCCGGCGAACTGCTCCACGTCGTCGAGGTCGTAGTAGGCGGCGGTGGCGGTGAGCATGTCGGTGCGGGTCGATCCGGGCGACACCGCGGTGGCGTTGATGCCGGTTCCGCGCAGGTCGGTGGCCAGCCCGCGGATCAGCCCGACCACCGCGTGCTTGGCCGCGTTGTAGCCGGCCAGGTGGTAGAGGCCCCGGTGCGCGGCAGCCGAGGCGAGCGCGACGAACCGCCCGGCGCGGGGTTCGGGGCGCCGCAGCATCGCCGGGATCGCGGCGCGGGCGAGGTTGGACACGCCCCGGACGTCGATGTCGAAGAGCAGGTCCAGCTCGGTGTCGGTGGTCTCCCACAGCGGCGATCCGCCGGCCATCACGGCGGCCGCGGCGACGGCGGCGTCGAGCCCGCCGAACTCGGCCTCGGCGACCTGGACGGCTTCGGTCAGCGCGGCGGCGTCGCGGACGTCGGCGACCACCTCGCGCACCGACTCCGGGTGCTCGTCGGCGAGTCGGCGCAGCTCATCGCGGGTGCCGAGCGGGTAGGCCACGCCGGGCAAGTCGGCGCACACGTCGAGCGCGACGACCCGCCAGCCCTGGTCGGCGAGTTGCCGCACGACCGCGGCCCCCACTCCCCTGGCGGCTCCGGTGACGATCGCGACCCGGTTCACGGCCGCGCCCCGTATCCGTGGCGCCGCAGGTAGGCCAGCAGTTCGTCGGCGGCTTCGGCCGCGCTCAGCGGGCCCACGACGGTCGGCGGGGTGCGCTCGACCAGCGCTCCGGTCAGCTCCAGCACCCGGTGGTGGGCGCTGGCCCCGCTGGGTGCGGGGTGTTCGCGGGCTCGCGGGCGCCGGGGCCGGGCGCTGACGACGTCGGCGCGGCCGGGAGCCGGGGTCCACGGCAGGAGTTCGATCTCGGCGTCCTGCGCGGCCAGCACGGCGGGCAGCGCGGCGCGGCGAAGCCGCAGCCCGCCTTCGACGGAGACCACGGCGGGACTGGGCAGGCGCAGGATCTCGCGGGCGCCCCGGTCGAGACGTCGGTGGACCAGCAGCCGGTCGCCGTCGAGTTCGAGGTGGACGGCCCCGAGCGCCTGGGCGGCACCGAGGTGCGCGGCGAGCAACGCCGGCGTGGCGCCGGTTCCGCCGTCGGTGGACCGGTCGCCGCAGAGCACCAGGTCAGGCGTCTCCGGCACGGCGGCGGCCAGGGCTGCGGCGGTGGATCCGTTGTGCGCCAGCGCATTCGGGTCCAGCGGTGTGTCCAGGTCGACGCGGGTGGCGCGGTCCGCTCCGACCGCCAGCGCCTCGCGCAGCCCCTCCTCCGCTTTCGCGGGACCGGCGGTGATGGCGTGGACCTGGCCGCCGGTGAGCTCGGCGAGCCGCAGCGCGTGTTCCAGCGCAGCGTGTTCGGCCGCGCTCTCGCCCCGGTGCCCGCCGCCCAGGGCGCCGGTGAGCGGGTCGACCTCGACCCGCTGCCAGGATCGGCTCAGTGCCACGGCGATGCGCATGTCCTCAGCCCTTCCGGAACACGACGCCGTGACCGCCGTCGGGGTAGGTCCAGCTGATGGCTCCGGCGTTGTTGCAGATCTGGTAGCAGGTGCCGCATTCGAAGCACTGCTCGTAGTTGAACAGGATGCCGCCGTCGCCGGTGGGCACGAACAGCTTCGCCGGGCAGGCGGCCACGCACGCCTTGGTGGTGCAGGACCGGCAGATGTCGGTGTCGACGGTGATGTGCGCCCGCTCGCCGACGTCGAAGTCCACTGTGTCCATCCGGTCCTCGAACGAGATTCCTCGGTACATGGTCGCTTCTCCTCAGCCGAAGGTGCGCAGTCCGGTCCACGCGTCCGCGGCCAGCTTCCGCAGGCGGACGCCGTGACGGGCGGCGGTGGAGCGGAACAGCTTGCCCAGACCGGGTTTCGGTGTCGGGTTGCCGACGGTGAACACGCCCTGGGCGAAGTCGCACAGCAGTTTCGGGTACTGCTGCTGCACCCGGTCCGACAGCACCAGGCCGGGCGCGCGTTGCAGCCGCTCGTGGTCGGCGAGCACGAAGTTGCCCTTGAGGCGTTCGCGGTAGCCGTCGAGCCCGCTGCCGCTCTCGACGGACTCGGCCGCGGTGCGCCCGGCGGCGAGACCTGATCCGATGGCGAAGTTGACGCCCTCCAGCCAGATCCCGGCCGCCAGGCACATCGCGGCGGCGTCACCGGTCACGAGCATCCCCGGCGCGGACAGCGGCGGCATGCTGCGGTACCCGCCTTCCGGGATGAGGTGCGCGGAGTACTCCTTGAGCTCCGCGCCGCGCAGGTAGGGGGCGATCGCCGGGTGCGCCTTGAGGTCGGCGAGCACCTCCTCCGGCCGCCGGCCCGAGGCGGCGAGCCCGGTGAGCGAGAGGACGACGCCGACGCTGACGGTGTCGCGGTTGGTGTAGAGGAACCCGCCGCCGGGGATGTCCCCGGTGCAGCCGAGGATCTCGAAGTCCGCGCCGTGGTCGCCGGTGAGCGCGAAGCGCTCCTCGATGGATTTCCGCGGCAGCGCCAGGGTTTCCTTGACGCCGAGCGTCTGGTGCTCCGGATCGGTCCGGGGCAGCAGTCCGGCTTGCTTGGCCAGGAACGAGTTGACGCCGTCGGCGGCGATGACCACGCGCGCCCGGATGTCGCCGTCGGGGCGGTCGGTGCGCACCCCGACGATCCGGCCGTCCTCGCGGATCACGTCGGTGGCCACGGTGGAGGTGACCAGCCGCGCTCCGGCGTCGACGGCCTTGCCCGCCAGCCACGAGTCGAAGTCGGCGCGGAAGGTCGTCATGCCGTTGTAGGGGGCGCTGCCCCAGTCCTCGGTGCGGAAGTCGACGGTGAGCGCCTGGTGGTCGGTGAGCATCATGGTGCTGCGGCGGGTCACCCAGCGCTGCACCGGCACTTCGCGCCACCACTCGGGCAGCACCTCGTCGAGCACCCGGCCGTAGACGACGCCGCCGTAGACGTTCTTGGATCCGGGGAACGGGCCGCGTTCCAGCAGGATGACGCTGCGCCCGGCTCGGGCGAGTTCCAGTGCGGCGGCCGATCCGGCGGGACCGGCGCCGACCACGACGGCGTCGACTTCAGGCATCTCGTCTCCGGCGGTCGAGTTCGCGCAGGACTTCGGGGGCGTCGGCGATGATGCCGAGGTCGGCCATCGCGGTCATCGGGCAGGACGGGTCGGTGTTGATGCTGACGATGTGCTCGGGTCGTCCCAGGCCACCGGTGTGCTGCGCGGCGCCGGAGATGCCGAGAGCGACGTAGAGCTTGGGGTCGACGACGACGCCGGTGGTGCCGATCTGCCGGTCGTGCCCGGCCCAGCCGGCGTCGGTGACCACGCGGGTCGCTCCGGCGGAGGCGCCGAGCCACGCGGCGACCTCGGTCAGCGTCCGCATCACCGCGGTGCCGTCCTCGCCTCGCCGCACCAGACCGGCCCCGCCGCCGAGGATGCGGTCGGCTTCGGTGAGCTCGACGGTCTCCGGCTCAGGTTCGCGGACCTCGACCGGTTCGGCGTCGAGCGCCTCAGCGGGCTCGACTTCGACGGTCACGGGCTCCGGCGGCTCAATCGGGTGGCCGATGCCGCGCACTCCGGGGGTCAGCGTCACCACCACGGGCCCCGCGAAGCGGACCTGGACCTCCAGGGCGTCGTCCGCTCTGGACAGATCGGCGGTGTCGATGCCGCAGCGGATCGCACCGGCGTGCAGCGGCCTGCCGGTGCCGAACGCCAACCTGGGCGCGAGGTCGCGTCCGTCGGGCGAGGCGGGCAGCAGCACCACCCGCACCGCGTCGAGCAGCGGCCCCAGCGTCGCGGCCAGCGAACCGGGCCCGACCTGCGCGGATTCGACGGTCCACGTGCTGCGGGCGGTGCGGACCTCCTTGGCGACGCGGGCGGTTCCGGTGCCGGCGAGCAGCACCGCTCCCCCGGCCTCGGCGACGGTCTCGTCGGCCCCTCCGGGCAGCGCGCCGTCGCGGACGACGACCACGGCCAGCACCTCGGGCAGCGCGTTCACAGTCCCACCGCCACTCGATGTCCCTCGATCACGGCCGCGTGCGCGCGCCGCGGTGCCAGGCAGTCGCCCGCGCGGTGCACCGGGAACGGCGCGTCGCGCAGCTCGTGCCACAACTCGTCGACCGGGCTCTGGTGCACCGCGCACACCACCCAGTCGAAGGTGTGCTCGCTCGTGTCCCCGGTGGTGTGCTTGAGGATCTGCAGGGACACCCGCTCGCCATCGGCGGACGCGGCCATGACGACCTCGTCGGTGCGCTGCCCGATCCCCTTGGCGCGCGCGCGGATGGTGAAGGTCTCCATGTCCAGCGTGACGCCGAGGTCCTGGCAGACCACCATGCCCGGGGTGCTGATCTGCACCCGGCACCCCCGGTCGGCCAGCAGCTCGGCGACCGAGGCGGCCTGGTGGAAGCCGAGTTCGTCAACGATCAGCACGTCGCCCTCGGGCGCGGCGTCGCCCGCGAGCACGTCGCGGACGTCGACCACGCGCGCCAGATCGCCCGCCCACCACGGCGATTGCGGTCTGGCCCCGGTGGCCAGCACGACCGCGTCGGGGTGCTCCTCGCGGAGCAGCCGGGCGGTGGCCTCGGTCCCGGTCTTGATGTCCACGCCGTGGCGCTGGCACTCGGCGCGCAGGTTCCGCACCACGTCGAGGAATTCGGCGCGTCCCGGCACGCTCGCCGCCTGCGCGACCTGCCCGCCGGTCTCGGCCTCCCGCTCGAACAGCGTCACGTGGTGGCCGCGCTCGGCTGCGGTGGAGGCGGCCTGCAAACCGGCCGGGCCGCCCCCGACCACCAGCACGCGGCTGCGCCTGCGCGGCATCGGCAGCGCGATCGATTCCTTGCCGGTGCGCGGGTTCTCGATGCAGCCGAGCCAGCGGTTGAGCCCCATCCGGCCGACGCACTCCTGGTTGCAGGACAGGCAGGTCCGGATGTCGGTGGCGTGCCCCGACCGGGCCTTGGCCGCGAAGTCGGCATCGGCGATCTGGCCGCGCACCACGCCCACCAGGTCGCAGTGGCCCTCCTCCAACGCGCGTTCGGCCTGCAGCGGGTCCTTGATGCGGCCGACGCCGACGACCGGCAGGTCGACGGCCTGGCGGATGGCGTTGGAGATGAACAGCGCGTACCCCGGCGGGATCGCCATCGACGCCTCGATCATGTACAGCGTCGAGGTGGCCACGCCGATCGAGGTGTTGATGTAGTCGACCTCGCCCGTGGCCTCGACCATCTTGGCGACCTCGACGGCCTCGTCGATGGTGGTGCCGCCCTCGATCAGCTCATCGCCGCAGATCCGCACGCCCAGCGCCCGGTCGGGGCCGAGGGATTCGCGGACGGCTGCGATGATCTCCAGCAGGATGCGGGCCCGGTTGGCCAGCGATCCGCCGTAGTCGTCGGTGCGCTTGTTGGTGGCCGGGGACAGGAACCCGCGCACGATCGACGAGTGCGAGCACTGCAGCTCCACGCCGTCGAACCCGCCTTCGGCGCAGTGCGCGGCGACCGTGCCGTACCCGGCGACGACCTCGGCGATCTCGCGGGTGTCGATGGCCTTGGGCACTTCGCGGAACATCGGGTCGGGCACGGCCGAGGGCGCCCACACCGGCAGCCGCGAGTACATCGACGACGCCTGTCCGCCGTTGTGGTTGAGCTGCGCGAAGATCGGCGTGCCGTGGGCGTGCACGGCCTCGGTGATGCGGCGGTACCCGGAGATCACCGACGGGTCGAATCCGTGGATGAGCTTCTCGTACGGCCAGTCGGTGGGGTGGGTCGAGTGCTCCTCGGTGATCACCAGACCGGCACCTCCCTCGGCGCGCGCCGCGTAGTAGGCGGCGTGCTGCTCGGTGGGGTGACCGTCGCGCGCGTAGTTGGTCAGGTGCGCGGAGAACACGATGCGGTTGCGCACCGTCACCGGCCCCAGCCGCAGCGGGGAGAACAGGTAGCGGGTCATCGCAGACCTCCCGCCGCTCGACGGCCTTCCAGGATCGCCTCGTGCACGGTGCGGGGTGCGACGCAGTCGCCGATCCGCACCCCGTCGAGCCGCTGGTCCGGCAGCCGGTGTCCGCAGTGGACGACGGTGGCGGCCGGGCGCTCCCGGGTTTCAGCGGTGTGGACGTCCTCCAGGACGACGTGATCGGCCCGCACCTCGCGCAGCAGAGACCGCTTCTCCAACGCCACCCCGGCCCGCTGCAGGCGCGCGTTGGCGTCGGCGAGGTCTCCGGTGAGCGCGAGCTGCGTGCCCACGACCTGGTCCTGCGTCACGATCGCGGTCTCCACGCCCCGGCCCGCCAGCAGTTCGGCCACGCCGACGCCGACGAAGTCGCCGACGGGGTCGTGCACGACCACCGGCCCCTCGGGCGTCTCACCGCTGAGCGCCTCGACCACGTCGAGCACCACGCCCCCGTCGATCTTGAAACCCCGGGGCCCCGGCACGGACCCGGTCGCCACGACGACCTCGCGCCCGGCTACGTCCTCCGGACCGGCCTCGACCCCGAGCCGCACCTGCACACCGAGCCGCCGCACCTCCGCCTCCAACCACTCGACGAGCCGCGCCACACGCCCCCGACCGGCGACCTCGGCCGCAGCCCGCACCATCCCGCCGACCCGGTCCTCGCGCTCCACGACCTCCACGCTGCGCCCCCGCAGCGCCAACACCCGAGCGGCCTCCAACCCCGCCGGACCAGCACCCACCACCAGCACGGACTCCCGCCCCACCCCCGAAC
>NZ_SMKS01000101.1:0-13097 GCF_004348435.1 Saccharopolyspora terrae
GGCGGGGAGGTGGGCGGCTTCCTATGGTGGGGGGCATGGGTGATCGGCGGCGTGCTGTTCCGGGGACCGACCGCGTGCTGTCCGATCCGGGCGTGGCCGCGGCGGTGGAGCGCCTGGGGCACCAGCTGGTCGTCCGGACCGTCCGGGAAGTGGCGCAGCGGGCGCGGGACGGGTTGCTGGATCCGGAGGGCGTCGTGACGGAAACGCTTGCCGCGCTGCCTCGTTCGGCATCCGGGATGCGACCTGTGATCAACGCGACCGGCGTGCTGCTGCACACCAACCTCGGGCGGGCGCCGCTGTCCCGCGCGGCGCGCGAAGCGCTCCAGGTGGCGGCGGGCACCACCGACGTGGAACTGGACCTCGACACCGGCGACCGGGGCCGTCGCGGGGCCTCGGCCGTCGAGGCGCTGCTGGACGCCGTGCCCGGAGCCGAGGACGCGCACCTGGTGAACAACGGCGCGGCGGCGCTGGCCCTGGCGGCCACCGCGCTGGCGGCCGACCGGGAGATCGTCCTGGCGCGCGGCGAGATGGTCGAGATCGGTGACGGGTTCCGCATCCCCGAACTGCTCACCTCCACCGGCGCGCGGCTGCGCGAAGTCGGCACGACCAACCGGGTTCGGCTCGACGACTACCGGCAGGCGCTGGGCGCCGACACCGGTTTCGCGCTCAAGATCCATCCGTCGAACTTCGTGATCAGCGGTTTCACCGCCGAGGTCGGGGTGGCCGAGCTGCGCGAGCTCGCCGTGCCGGTGGTGGCCGACATCGGTTCGGGACTGCTGCGGCCGGATCCGGCGCTGCCCGGCGAACCGGACGCTGCCACAACGCTGGCCGACGGCGCGGACCTGGTCATCGCCAGCGGCGACAAGCTCCTCGGCGGCCCGCAGTGCGGTCTGCTGCTCGGCCGCGCGGACGTCGTGCACCGGTTGCGCCGCCACCCCCTGGCTCGCGCGCTGCGAGTCGACAAGTTGACGTTGGCCGCGCTGGAGGCCACCGTGCGCGGACCTCGCCCGCCGGTCGCCGAGGCCCTGCACCGCTCCGGCCTGGCCGAACGCGCTGCGGCCCTGGCGGATTCGCTGGCGGCGGCCGGGGTTCCCGCCGAGGCGGTCGACTCCGGCGCCAGCGTCGGCGGCGGTGGCGCGCCCGGGGTGGTGCTGTCAAGCGCGGCGGTGGCGCTGCCCGCGCGGTTCGCCAAGCAGCTGCGGCTCGGCGAACCGCCGGTGATGGCGCGCGTGGAGCGCAACCGGTGCCTGCTGGACCTGTTCGCCCTCGACCCGGACGACGACGAGGCGTTGCGGCGCGCGGTGCTGGCCGCGCACTAGGAGGTGCCCATGCGCGTGGTGGCCACGGCCGGACACGTCGACCACGGCAAGTCCACGCTGATCCGGCGGCTCACCGGCATGGAACCCGACCGGTGGGCGGAGGAACGCCGCCGGGGCCTGACGCTCGACCTGGGCTTCGCCTGGACGGAGCTGGCCGACGGCTGCTCGGTGGCGTTCGTCGACGTGCCGGGTCACGAGCGGTTCGTGCCGAACATGCTCGCCGGGGTCGGCCCGGCGCCCGCGGTGCTGTTCGTGGTCGCCGCCGACGAGGGCTGGATGCCGCAGTCCGACGAGCACCTCGACGCGCTGAACGCCCTGGGGGTCTCCGACGGGCTGCTGGTCATCACCCGCAGCGACCTCGCCGACCCCCGACCCGCGCTGGAGCAGGCCCGGCGCCGGCTGCGCGGGACGAGCCTGGAGGAGATCCCGCCGGTGCTGGTCAGCGGCCGCACCGGAGCCGGTTTCGACGACCTCGCCGAGGCCCTGGACGCGATGCTGCACCAGCTTCCGCCCGCCGACGCCGACGCCGACGTGCGGCTGTGGATCGACCGCGCCTTCGTCATCCGAGGCGCGGGCACGGTCGTGACCGGAACGCTGCAGGGCGGCGAAGTGCGCGTCGGGGACCAGCTGGCCATCACCCCGTCCGGGCTGGACGCCCCGGTGCGGGCGCTGCACGCGCTGGGTTCCGCCGAGCAGTCGATCTCCGCGCCCGCGCGGGTGGCGGTGAACCTGCGCGGAGTGGACCTCGACCAGGTCCGCCGCGGCCACGCCCTCATCACCCCGGGCCGCTGGCTGACCACCGACGTCCTCGACGTGCGCCTGCACCCGACGGCGGACGTGCCGCGAGACCTGGTGCTGCACATCGGTTCCGCGGCCGTGCCCGCACGGGTCCGCCCGCTGGGCATCGACACCGCGCGGCTGACGTTGCGGGAGGCGTTGCCGCTGCGGATCGGCGATCGCGCGCTGCTGCGCGACCCCGGCGGGCACCGGGTGCGCGCCGGGGTCACCGTCCTGGACGTGCGGCCTCCTCCGCTGCGCCGCCGAGGCGCGGCCCGGCTGCGCGCCGACGTCCTCGCCGGAATGGACGGAACCCCGGACTGGGCCGACGAGCTGCGACGACGCGGCATCGCGCGGGCCGACGACCTCGCCGCGATGGGCGCCGAACCGCCGACGGCAGGTCCGTGGCTGGTGTCCGAGCAGCACCGGGCCGAGCTCGCCGCGAGGCTGCGCGAGGTGTTCGCCGAGCACCGGCGAGCGCGCCCGCTGCACGAGGGCATGCCCTCCGGCGCGGCTGCCCGCGCGCTGGACCTCCCGGATCCGGCGCTGCTGCCCGGCATCGCCGCCGAAGCGAGCCTGCACCTGGCGGCCGGTCTGCTCACCGACGGCACCACCGCCCTGCCCGACCGGGTCGCGCGCGCCGTGGAAGCGGTCCGCAGCGGGCTGCGGGAGCACCCGTTCCGCGCACCCACCGCCGAGGAGCTGGCCGAACTCGGCATCGGCGATCGCGAGCTCGCCGCCGCCGAGCGCACCGGCGCGCTGCTGCGGCTGGGCCCCGGCCTGGCGCTGCTGCCCGACGCCGAGCGCACGGCGCTGCCCCGGCTGGCGGAACTGCCCGAGCCCTTCACCCTCAGCGAGGCCAAGCGGGCGCTGGACACCACGCGCCGCGTCGCGGTTCCCTTGCTGGAGATGCTCGCTCGCCGCGGCCGCACCCGCAGGCTCCCGGACGGCACCCACCGCCTGGTGCGCTGAGCCCTGCGATCTTGCGGCCGCCACCGCATCGTGGGAGCAGGCGCCGGGCGATGGGAGGCACACCATGCCGCGCAAGATCTGGACCGGGTCGATCAACTTCGGCCTGGTGACCATTCCGGTCGGGCTGTACGCGGCGACCGAGGACCACACGATCCAGTTCCACCAGTACCAGCGCGGGACCACCGACCGGATCCGCTACAAGCGGGTCAACGAGACCACCGGCGAGGAGGTCGGCTACAACGACATCGTCAAGGGGCGCGAGCACGGCGACGGGATCATCACCGTCGAGCAGTCCGAACTCGACGAGATCGCTCCGGGGCGGTCGCGCACCATCGACATCAGCACGTTCGTCGACCTCGGCGAGATCGACCCGGTGCACTTCCAGAAGACCTACTGGCTGGCGCCCAACTCCAAGGAGCACTACCGGCCGTACAACCTGCTGCGGAGCGCGATGGAGCAGACCGGGCAAGCCGGGATCGCCACGTTCGTGCTGCGCGGCAAGCAGTACCTGACGGCGGTGCGCGCGGACTCCGACGTGCTCGCGCTGAACACGCTGTACTTCGCCGACGAGATCCGCGACCCGGCCGACCTGGTCGGCGACCAGCCCGAGCAGTCCAAGCCCACGGACAAGGAACTCCAGATGGCCACCACGATCATCGAGTCGATGAGCGGTGAGTGGCAGCCCGAGGAGTACTCCGACACCTACACCGAACGCGTCGAGGAGCTGCTGGCCGAGAAGGCGCGCGGCGGTGAGGTGCAGGCGGCCGAGGCTCCCCCGCAACCCACCGACGTCATCGACCTCACCGAGGCGTTGCGCCGCAGCGTCGACGAGGCCCGCAAGGGCCGCAAGCCGGCTCCGTCCGAGGACCTCTCGGAGCTCACCAAGGCCGAGCTCGACGACCGCGCCAAGCAGTTGGGCATCAAGGGCCGGTCGAAGATGAAGCGCGCCGAGCTCGAGCAGGCCGTCGCCGAAGCCGGGCAGGGGTCCCGCAGGGCGTCCTGACCACCACCCCACCCGTGGTGCCAGGCGCAACGCCGCAGGTCGTGGGTGCGGACGAAAAAGATCCGCGATCTTGCGTCATGACCCGCGCCCGGATCGGTCCCGATCACGTGGGCAGCCTGGTTCTCCGCCCACGGGCGCGCGGGAAGCAGAGGGGATTCCGCGTGTGAAAAGCCGCCGGGCGCACCTGCTGTGGATGCGGGTCGTGCCCGGCGGTCCCCGCACGTGACGGGGTTCACCGAGCAGCGCTACCGACGGCACCGGGCCGGCCGCGGTGTGCTGAGATTCAGCGCATGGACGCGGGTGCCTGGTCGGCGGTGGGAGCACGCCGTGAACTCGACTCCGCCGGCGTACCGCCCGCCCTGCACCCCGCCTACCTGCGTTCGCGGGCGCTCAACGCCGAGCACGGGCGCACCTACTTCCTCGCGACCCGCCTGCTGCCGCCGGATCGGCGGCCCGCGGTGCACGCGCTCTACGGCTTCGCGCGCTGGGTCGACGACATCGTCGACGAGCTGGGCGAGGACTCCCCCGCGCTGCGGGCCGAACGGCTCGACCGGCTCGAGGAGCGGCTGCGCCTGGCGCTGAAGTCGGGGACCAGCGACCACCCGGTGCTGGCCGCGCTGGTCGACACCGTGCAGCGCCACCAGGTCGATCCCGTGCTGTTCGAGGACTTCCTGGCCTCGATGCGGATGGACCTCACCGTCACCTCCTACCCCACCCGCACCGACCTGGAGCGCTACGTCCACGGCTCGGCCGCGGTCATCGGCTTGCAGCTGCTGCCGGTGCTGGGCACGGTCGGGCCACCGGCGGAGGCGCGCGATGCCGCTGCCGCGCTGGGCGTGGCGTTCCAGCTGACGAACTTCCTGCGCGACGTCGGCGAGGACCTGGACCGGGGCCGCGTCTACCTGCCCGCCGACGAACTGGCGGTCTTCGGCGTGGACCGGGAGCGGCTGCTGCGGTGCCGCGCGCGCGGGCGGGCCGACGGGCCGGTGCGGCGCGCGCTGGCCGACCAGGTGGCGCGGGCCCGGGCGCACTACCGGGCCGCCGAGCCGGGGATCGCGCTGCTGGCCCCGGAGTCGCGTCCGTGCGTGCGCACGGCGGCGGTGCTCTACGGGGAGATCCTCGACCACGTGGTCGCCTCCGGCTACGACGTGTTCGCCAGGCGCATCGCCGTGCCCGTCTCGCGCCGGTTGGCCGTGGCCGCGCGCGCAGCCGGTGTGGTGCTGGTCTCGCGGGCGGTGCGCGGAGGCTTGACCTCGGGTCTTCGCGGGTAGTCGAGGGCTGCCCGGCACCAAGGCACCGGGCCGGCTTTCGCCGCCTGCCTGTTCGACACCGGGGAGTCCGAGGATGAGCGCACGATCCACGAGTTGGCAGGACGTCAGCGCGACCGCCGACATGATCACCGTCGCCGGTCAGCGCTTGCACGAGGGAACCCGCGCGATCGCGGGCACACCGGCGGAGGCGGCGAGGGCGCGCGATGCGCTGCTGGACCTCAGCGCGGCCAGCGCCCGCCTGGCCCGGCAGCTCGACCTGCTCGCGGCCGACAGCGGCGGTGGCGGTACCGAACCGCCCGACGTGCACGTGGCGCTCGACCAGGCCGCCGCCGCGGCCGAAGACCTCGGCAACTGCACGCGGGCGGCGGCTCGGGCGATCGAGGACGAGCTGGGCGGCGAGCACTGACCCGCCGCCCAGCCTCACCTGGTCAGGGCGCCTGCACGAGCCCGGCGCCGACGTCGGTGGCCGGCAGCGGCAACCGGCGGGCCGACTGGGTCAACCGCGTCCACAGCGCCCGCGCGCGGTCCGGCGACTGCTGCGCGTGCAGCGCGGCGATGCCGGAGACGTGCGGTGTGGCCATGCTGGTGCCGCTGAGCTTGCGGTAGCGCTCGGCGCCGGGCCAGCTGGAGTGGACGTCCACGCCGGGCGCGGCCAGGTCGACCTGCCCGACCTCGTCGACGGTGCCGCACGAGAAGTCGGCGATCTGCATCTGCGAGTCCACCGCTCCCACGGCCATCACCGACGGGCAGTTGGCCGGGTGGCCGACCGGGGCGATGATGCCCGCCGAGCGCTGGCTCTCGTTGCCGGCCGCGGCGATGATCAGCGTCCCGCGCTCCAGCGCGCGACGCGCGACCCGCTCGAACGCCTCCGAGTACGGCGCGCCGGGTTCGGTGGCCGAGCCCAGCGACATGGACACGATCGAGCAGCCGTTGGAGATCGCCCACTCGATGCCCGACAGGATCCCGCTGTCGGTGCCCGATCCGTCGTCGCCGAGGACCTTGCCCGCGTAGATGCTGGCCTCGTGCGCGATGCCGTAGCCGGGTCCGGCCTGCGAGGTGCGCGGTCCGCACGCGGTGCCGATGACGTGGGTGCCGTGGCCGTGGCCGTCGTGGGCGCTCTGACCCTCGACGAACGCGCCGGTGACGATGTCGCGGCCGGCGAAGTCGGGGTGCTGCTCGTCCAGGCCGGTGTCGAGGACGGCGACCCGCACTCCGGCTCCGGTCGCCGCGGCGGCGTCGGCGCGCACCGCCTGAAGTCCCCAGGTGAACTCGCCTTCCGGCGGCGGCGTGGGCTCGCCGATGGCGAAAACTCTGCGCTCGGCCTCGATCCCGGCGATCGGGCCGGTCTCACCCGCCGCGCGCTGCAGGTTGGCGAACTGCTCCTCGTCGGCGTCGATCAGGGCGATTCCGAGTTGGTGCAGCACGATTCCGCCCGCGGAGCTGAACAGCTCGCCCGGTGCCGCGCCCGCCGCGTCGGCGGTGTTGGCGCAGTTGATCCCGGTTAAGCGGGTCACCTCTCGGGTGCCGATGATGGTTGAGTCGTCTTCGAGCAGGACCAGGTATCGCCCGGTCTGGCTGGAGGTCATGTCGCTCCTCGTCGGTCGTGGCGCGGATGCGCCTCATCGGTAACCGACCGAGATCGACGATCACAACGGATTCCGGGCCCCTAAACCCGTTCGTGTTACCCGATACGGGGATGGCGGGGTCGACACGCCGTGTCAACACCATCGGACTGGACGCGGATCAGGCTCCCGTACTTCCATGGAGGCAGGGCCAACGCGGGAGGTCGTCATGACGGAGCACGGCAGGATCGTCGTCGGCGTGGACGGATCGGAACCCTCGAAGTGCGCGATGCGCTGGGCGCTGGAACAGGCCAAGCTCACCGGTTCGACGGTGCGCGCGATCAGCGCCTGGGAGTTCCCCGCGTTCTACTCCTGGGAAGGCGGTCCGATGCCGCCCGACGACTTCGAGGACTCCGCCCGGCAATGCCTGGACGACACCGTCGAGGAGTTCAAGCGGGCCACGCCGGAGGTGACCATCGAGCGCGAGCTCGTGCACGGCCACGCCGCGCAGGCCCTCATCGACGCCTCCGCCGAGGCCGACCTGCTCGTCGTGGGCAGCAGGGGTCACGGCAGCTTCTACGGCGCGCTGCTGGGCTCGGTGAGCCAGCGCTCCGCGCTGCACTCGAAGTGCCCGGTGGTCATCGTCCGGCGCTAGAGATTGTTTCTGTGGTTACTTTGCTTGGCGGTGCGGGTGGCGGAAACCCCCGAAGGGGAAAGCACAGCGCCTCCGTGGTCTCCGTGCGCCGCTCCTGATGTATGCCAATACACGGCGTCCCGGCGTACTCGCCACGAAGGCGCTGGCGAACCCGCGGCGGTACGGGCTGAGTCCCACACCTGAAAAAGCGGCTCCGCCGCAACCCCCAGAAGCCCTGATCAGCCGGTGTGGCCCAGGCGTTCTGAGAGGGCGGCGGCACCGTCCCGGACGAGGTCGCGCAGCGCGACTTCGGTCTCGTCGTTCCAGCGCAGGATTGGGACCGAGATGCTCATGGCCGCGACGACCTCACCGCTGGTGTCGCGCACGGGCGCGGCCACGCAGGCCACGGAGTCGTTGGACTCGCAGTACTCGCGGGCCACGCCGTCCTCGGCGATCTCGTCGAGCTCCTTGCGCAGCGTCTTGCGGTTGGTGATGCTGTGCTCGGTCATCGCGTCGAGCTTGTGGCCGCTGTAGATCTCGTCGACCTCGGCGCGCGGGAGCGAGGCCAGCAGCGTCTTGCCCAGCGCCGTGCAGTGCGCGGGGAGCCTGCGGCCGACGGCCGAGACCATCCGGACCGGGTGGCTGCTGTCCACCTTGGAGACGTAGAGGACGTCGGCACCGTCGCGCACGCCCACGTGGACGGTCTCCTGGCAGCGCTCGGCGATCTCCTCCGCGACCAGCTGCCCCTCCCGGGCCAGGTCCAGCCGCTCGGCGTAAGCCGACCCCAGTTGGAAGCTGCGCACGCCCAACCGGTACTTGTTGGTGGCGCGCCCGGTGGGCATCAGATAGCCGCGCTCGTTGAGCGTGCCGACCAGCTCGTGCACCGTGGTGCGCGGCAGCCCGAGCTGCGCGGTGATCTCCGGCGCGCTGAGTTCGTCGGCCTCCAGGAACAGTTCGAGGACGTCGAATGCCCGTTCCACGGCCGGTACCGCTCGTGCCAACGCTGGCGCTCCTTCCGCTTCGAGGCCAACCCCGAGTTGACCGATATTTCGAACATCGTACCTGATATCGACGACGTATTGACCTTCACTTCGTTCCGACCATACGATTTTACGAACGTTGTTCGGAATATCGAACGGAGATTTCACAGGTGCGCCAGACACGTGACTTCCTGCGATCCCTGGGTCTGCCCACCGACGACACCGCGGCCACCAGCGAGAAGAGATTTCCCGACGGCGCCCAGTACCGGGTGGAGATCCCCAGCACCGAAGGCCCCGAGGTGCTCGACGCGGTGCTCGCCGAGGCCGACGCCCGCGGCGTGCTGGTGCACCGGATCTCCCAAGGCAGCGGCGGCATGCTGCTCACCGACGACGAACTCGCCGCCATGGCCTCCACCGCCGCGGCGCGGTCGGTCGAGCTGAGCCTGTTCGCCCGGCCGCTGGCCGGCTGGGACACCAGCGCGATGGCGGTGTCCTCGGGCGGGGCGCCGGTGGCCGCGCAGGCGCGCGGCACCGAGCAGCTGGTGCACGTGCTGGAGGACATCCGCCGCACGGCCGAATCCGGCATCCGCAGCGTGCTCGTCACCGACCTCGGCGTGCTCAAGGTCGCCTCCGCGATGCGCGAGGCCGGCGACCTGCCCGCCGACCTGCAGTTCAAGATCAGCGTTCAGATGGGCCTGGCGAACCCGGCGTCGGTGCGCATCGCCGAGGACCTGGGCGCCGACACCTACAACGTGCCCACCGATCTCAGCCTCGGTCAGCTGGCGGCGATCCGGGCCGCCACGGACCTTCCGCTGGACGTCTACATCGAGGCGCCCGACGACATGGGCGGATTCGTCCGGCACTTCGAGATCGCCGAGATCGTGCGCGTCGCGGCCCCGGTCTACGTGAAGTTCGGGCTGCGCAACGCGCCGAACATCTACCCCAGCGGCAGCCACCTCACCCCCACCGCCGTCGCGCTGGGCCGCGAACGGGTGCGTCGTGCGCAGCTGGGCCTCGGGCTGCTCGCGCGCTACTCCCCCGACGCGATCGCCTCGACGCTGCCCGCCGAGGGCCTGGCCGTGCCCGTGTCCGGGTAGCGGCCTATCGTCGGCGCGTGTCCACCGCCGTCGCTCTCCGCTCCGGCTCCGGCCGCTGGATCCTGCTGGCCACCATCCTCGGTTCGGGGGTGGCGTTCCTCGACGGTTCCGTGGTCAACGTGGCGCTGCCGGCCATCGGCCGCGACGTCGGCGGCGGGCTGCGCGTCCTGCAGTGGGTGCTGGATGCCTACCTGCTCACCTTGAGCGCGCTGCTGCTGCTCGGCGGCGCGCTCGGCGATCGCTACGGCCGACGTCGCGTGTTCACGGTCGGGCTGGTGGTGTTCACCCTCGCTTCGCTGGGATGCGGGCTGGCGCCCACGGGCGAGGCGCTGATCGTCGCGCGGCTGGCGCAGGGCGTCGGCGGTGCGCTGCTGGTCCCGGGCAGCCTGGCGCTGATCAACGCCTCCATCGACCCGGACGACCGCGGCGAGGCCGTCGGCCGCTGGGCCGGGCTGACCGGTGTGTCCTCGGCGATCGGGCCGTTCGTGGGCGGGTGGCTCGTCGACGCCGCGTCCTGGCGGTGGGTGTTCTTCATCAACGTGCCGATCGCCGCGGCGGCGATGCTCGCGCTCCGCCACGTCCCCGAGACGCGCGACCCGAACGCGACCGGACGGCTGGACATCGGTGGCGCGGTGGCGGTCACCGTCGGGCTCGCCGGAACGATCTACGCGCTGATCGAGGTCCCGACCGCCGGGTGGGACACCGCTTCCACCACGGCCGCGGTGGTCGGAGTCACCGCGCTCGTGGTGTTCCCGTGGCTGGAAGCGCGCCACCCGAGTCCATTGCTGCCGCTGTCGCTGCTGCGGTCCTCGCAGTTCACCGGCGCGAACCTGGTGACGCTGACGGTCTACGCGGCGCTCAGCGGCGCGCTGTTCCTGCTGTCGTTGCAGCTGCAGCAGACGATGGGGTACTCGGCCTTGGAGACGGGCATCGCCACGCTGCCGATCACGATCATCATGCTGTTGCTGTCGGGCCGGGTGGGTGCGCTGGCGCAGCGCACCGGCCCGCGCGTGCCGATGACGGTCGGGCCGTTCGCCTGCGCGGCCGGGTTGTGGCTGCTGACCCGCGCCGAGGCCGGTGCGACCTACCTCGGCGGGGTGCTGCCGGGCGTGCTGGTGTTCGGACTGGGTCTGTCGATCACCGTCGCTCCGCTGACCGCGGCCGTGCTGGGCTCGGTCGGACCGGAGCGGGGCGGCGTCGCCTCTGGGGTCAACAACGCGGTGTCACGCCTGGCCGGTTTGCTGGCGGTGGCGGTGCTCCCGGTCGTCGCCGGGCTGGCGGGCACCGGTGACGGCGCACCGCTGGGGCCCGGGTTCGCGACCGCACTGCACATCTCGGCCGTGATGTGCGCCGCTGGTGGGGTGATCGCGGCGCTGACCATCGACCGCGGGGACCGGGTGGAGACGCCTCCCCTGCCCGGGCTCAACCACGCGTGCCAAGATCCGGCCTGCGAGTGCCGCGACTGATTCGAACTCCTCGTGTCGTACTCACCCCGCCGAAGCTACGGACGCGCCGATGCGCACCGTAAGGCACAAAGTCACCGTTTCAGCGGCTCTTTTCACCGCACCGCGCAGCGCGGATGTGGTGTGATCGGGTCATGAGACGAGGTCGGCGCGGCCATCCGTGCGAGGTGCCCACCCAGATCGGGTTGTACCGGTGCCCGGAGTGCGGCCAGCAGTGGGAGATTCACGGCATCGAGGGCAATCCGCAGATCCGCAAGGTCAGCCGCGTCGGCTGGTTCCTCGCCAAGCTCCTGGGGTGAGGCGCGTGTTCGAGGAGATCCTGGTGGGATCGACGACGTACCAGGTCTGCCGGGCGTCGTCCGACGATCTCGCCGAGCTCGTCGGGTTGCTGGTCGACGACGAGCTGGGTTCGGGCCGGGAGTCGGTGGCCGACCTCACCCCGTACCGGGAGGCGTTCGCGGCGATCGACGCCGATCCCGCGCAGCTGCTGGTCGTGGTGAAGGACTCGGCCGGCGCCGTGGTCGGCACCCTCCAGCTGACGTTCATCCCCGGGCTGGCGCGCCAGGGCGCGTTGCGCGCCCAGATCGAGGCGGTGCGGGTGCGCTCCGCCGAGCGGAGCCGGGGGCTGGGCGCGGCGCTGTTCGAGTGGGCCCTCGACGAGTCCCGGCGGCGCGGCTGCTCGCTCGTCCAGCTCACCACCGACAAGTCGCGCACCGACGCGCAGCGCTTCTACGACCGGCTCGGCTTCACCGCCTCCCACGAGGGCTACAAGATGAACCTGTGACCTCTGGTTATGCTGGCCGGACCATGCGCCGCAAGCTCCGCTCACCGCTGCCCCAGCGCGACGGCCTGGACCCGGTCCGGCTGCACCTGCCCACCGACGGGCGGTGGGCGACCGCCCGGGACTTCCTCGTCGAGCGGATCCCCAAGCTGGCGGCGGACCGCATCGACGAGATGCTGCGCGCGGGCCGGTTCGTCACCCACGACGGTCCGCTGGCCCCCGAGTCCCCGTACCGGCCGGGCGGTTTCGTGTGGTTCCACCGCGACGTCGCACCCGAGACGCCGGTGCCGTTCGAGCTGGAGATCCTGCACCGGGACGAGGAGATCCTGGTCGTGGACAAGCCGCACTTCCTGGCCACCACTCCGCGCGGAGGGCACATCACCGAGACCGCGCTCATCCGCCTGCGCAGGCAGCTGGACCTGCCGGACCTCTCCCCCGCGCACCGCCTGGACCGCGCCACGGCCGGTCTGGTGCTGTTCGTGGTCGACCCGGCGCTGCGCGGCGCGTACCAAACGCTCTTCCACGACCGGCGGGTCGACAAGACCTACGAGGCCATCGCGGGCTACGACCCGGACCTGGCGCTGCCCCGCACGGTCCGCAGCCGGATCATCAAGCACCGCGGCGTGCTGGCCGCCTTCGAGGAACCGGGTGTCCCGAACGCCGAAACCCGCGTCGAACTCCTCGAACGCCGCGGCGACCTCGCCCGCTACCGCCTGCACCCCCGCACCGGCCGCACCCACCAGCTCCGCGTCCACCTCAACTCCCTGGGCCTGCCCATCGTCGGCGACGACCTCTACCCCGAGGTCCGCGCGAAGTCCCCGGAGGACTTCACCAACCCCCTCCGACTCCTGGCCCGATCCCTGGAGTTCCCCGACCCCAGAACCGGCGAACACCGCCACTTCCACTCCCACCGAACCCTCCACTGGCCCTGACACCCCGCACCACAACAACCCCCTCCCCACCACGACGATGCGGCACCCGGATCACCCGGGGTCCCGTCCGTACCCGGAATACCCCGGTAATCAGGTACCGGATTACCGGGGTATTCCGGGTACGGGACCGTCCAGACGCGCGGTGGTCACCCCCTTCCCGGATTTCAGTGGAAATCCGGGTTCCGATTTCCACTGAAATCCGAGGGAGGACTTCCACTGAAATCGGGAAACCCGGCTGGGGACGGGACCGCCTGCACCGAAGCTCGACGCTCACCCCGGCGGGCTGATTTCCGGGGTGTTCGGGGG
>NZ_SMKS01000102.1:0-13077 GCF_004348435.1 Saccharopolyspora terrae
GGCAACACCAACGTCCCGCCGCCCGACGGGAACACCAACGTGCCCCCGCCCGACGGCAACACCAACGTGCCGCCACCCGGTGGCGGTGACGGCCTCGGCGGCGGTGATCCGGCCAACGGTGGTGCGGGCGGTCTCGGCGGTGGTGATGGCCTCGGTGGCCCCGGTGGTGGCGATCTCGCCAACGGTGGTGCCGGTGGCCTCGGTGGTGGTGATGGCCTCGACGGTCCCGGAGGTGGCGACCCGGCCAACGGCGGCATCGGCGGCCTCGGCACCGGTGATGGCCTCGGTGGCTTCGGCGGCGGTGACCTCGCCAACGGTGGTGCCGGTGGCCTCGGCGGTGGCGACGGTCTCGGCGGCGACTCCGGTCTGGGAACCGGCGACAGCGGCGCGAACGGCGGTGCGGCCCCGCCGATGGTCGGTCCCGGCGGGCTCGGCCTGGCCGGTGGCGCCGGCGGCGGTGCGGGCAACAAGCCCGGCACCAACCCCAACGGCGACCCGGCGAACGGCGGCGCGGGCGGTTTCGGCGACTTCGGTCAGAACGACCCCGCCAACGGTGGCGCCGGTGGCCTCGGCGACGGAACCCAGCAGCCCGGCTTGGTCGACAGCGGCCTGACCGAGACCTCCTTCAACCCGGCCAACGGCGGTGCCGGCGGGTTCGGCGACATCCCCGGTCAGCAGGACCAGGACCGGCCCGGCGGCATGGCCGGTGTTCCCCTGGACTCCAACGGCAATCCGATCCCGGGCGCCGGCGAAGGCATCGGTGACCTGGCCAACGGCGGTGCCGGTGGTTTCGGTGACACGGGTCTGCCTGGTGGTGCGGATTCCGGTTTGGGTGGGGGTCAGGGCTTGGGTGATCCGGCCAATGGTGGTGCTGGTGGTTTCGGTACCGGTGCCAACGATGGTGCTGGTGCGGGTCTGGGTGATCTCGCCAACGGTGGTGCCGGTGGCTTTGGTGACATGGGTCTGCCTGGTGGTGCGGATTCCGGTTTGGGTGGGGGTCAGGGCTTGGGTGATCCGGCCAATGGTGGTGCTGGTGGTTTCGGTACCGGTGCCAACGATGGTGCCGGTGGTTTCGGTGACACGGGTTCGCCTGGTGGCGCCGATTCCGGTCTCGGAGCGGGCCAAGGACAGGGCGACCCGGCCAACGGTGGTGCCGGTGGTTTCGGTGATCTGCCTGGTGGCGCTGATGGTGGCTTGGGCGCGGGGCCGGGCTTGGGCGATCCGGCCAACGGTGGTGCCGGAGGATTCGGCGATCTGCCCGGCGGCCAGGGCGGTTTCGATCCCGGAGGCCTCGGGTCCGACGCCGGCACCGGCCTGGGCGACCCCGCCAACGGCGGCTTGGGCGGTTTCGACCCCAGCGGCCTCGGGTCCGGCGCGGGCGCGGGCCTCGGCGACGTCGCCAACGGCGGAGCCGGTGGATTCGGCGACGGCGCAGGCGGTCTCGGCTCCGGCGGCTTCGACGGCGTGTCCGACCCGGCCGAGGGCTACGGCTTCGACAGCGTCTCCGACGGCTTCGGCTCGCCGGACGGTTCGGCCGACGGTCTCGGCGGCTCGGGCAGCGGTTCCGAGCAGCAGCGCGGCGGAGCAGGTGGCGGCACGACCGGCTTCGGCATGGGGTCCGGTGCGGGCTCCGGCCTCGGCGGATCGCAGTCCTCGGCGCTGCCGCCGGGCATGAGCCAGCTCAACGGCCCCTCCACCCAGCAGGGAATGGGCGGAATGCCGTTCATGCCGCCGATGATGGGCGGAATGGGCGGCCAGCAGGGCGACAAGAACGAACGCGAACGGCAGACCTGGCTGTCCGAGGACGAAGACGTCTGGGGCACCAACGCCGACGCGGGCATGGGCGTCATCGGGCTGCCCGACGAAGCGGACTTCGACGTCGACGAGCAGGTCGCCGCGGGGCCCGTCCGTCCGCCGCGCCAGCCGCAGACGCAGCCCACGCCCGCGGAGCAGGAGCAGACGGCCCAGGCGACGACGTCCGGGCAGGGCTGAGAAACGAGTGGAGAAGCGGACTTGCTCAGCGGTGGGTGAGTCCCAGACCTGAATCGGCGGCTGCGGCCGCGTTCTGAGAACTCTTCGTCAGGCAGGTACCGGGAAGGAGGGAGTGACCAGCGATGTCATCTCCCCTGTTCAACCAGATGGAAAACGCGCTGGCCGACCTCCGGGAGCAGCAGGAGCGCATCCGCGAGGCGCAGGAGCGGGCCGAGAAGGAGACCACGACGGTCTCCAGCAAGGACCGCTCGATATCCGCGACGGTGGACCACCGGCAACGGCTCACCGGCCTGAAGTTCTCCGGTACCCGCTACCGGACGATGGCGCCCGCCGAACTGGCCAACAAGATCGTCGAGCTGGTTCGGCAGGCCCAGGACGAGGCGAGCCAGAAGTCCATCGCCACCTACAGCGCGATGGCACCCGCGGGTTTCGGTTCGGCGCTGACCGAGATGGTCAACGGCGAGTTCGACCTGGACAAGATGTTCGACGAGGCGGTGCGCGAGGCCGACGGCATGTCCGACGCCGCCGACGAGGGGGAGGGGGCCGATCGTGGCAAGTGAGGACAGCGACCTCGTCGCAGCGGACATCGAGGCGCTCAAGAAGGGCGGCGTCGACCTGACCCGCATCGCCGAGACCGCGAACTCCATCTACGCCGACCTCGCCCACGACTGCAACGCCTTCGCCATCGAGGGTGACGACGACATCGCCAAGACCCTGCGGACGAAGTACGAGCCCGGTGAGAAGGACGGGCTGGAATTCCTCCGCATGCTCGGCATCACCATCGGCACCGACGGCGAGAAGGTCGTCGACGTCGGCAAGACCTTCGACGACATGAACGAGACCGCGAACAGCGAGGTGAGCCAGGGCGGCAGGAAGGCGTGAGCGCACGCTCAGCGTGATCGACGAGTCACGCCGAGCTCGATCGCGCACGAACGAGGGCGTGGGGGCTGACTATGGCGATCATGGTTCCGGAAGAGGTCGGAAACCTCTTCATGGTCTTGACCGGTGAGAAGTGGCCGCAGATCAATGAAGATCAACTTCGGAAGCTGTCGGATTCGTGGCGCAACACCTCCGCACGGCTGCGAAGCGAACTCACGCCAGAACTCGCCCAGGCCATCAAGCTCATCCGCTCGGAGTTCTACGGCAAGGCGGCGATGCGCTTCGCCGACCGCATGGCGCCGTACGTCGAGAGCAACGGCTACATCGAGACCGCGGCCACCGGTTACGAGCAGATCGCCGGATTCCTCAAGCAGCTCTCGGTGCAGACCGAGTACGTCAAGCTCGTCAGCCTGCTGTCGCTGATCGAGCTGCTCGCCGAGATCGCCTGGGCCATCGCGATGGCCGGCCCCACCTTCGGCGCCAGCATGGCCTGGCTCGCCGGCCGCTACGCCATCGTCCGCTTCCTGCTGAAGAACATCTGGGGCCGGCTGCTGATGCGCGTCATCCAGGCGCAGGTCTTCGGCATCGCCTTCCAGGTCGCCATCGACGCCGCCGCCCAGGGCATCCAGATGGCCAAGGGCACCCGCGACGACTGGGACGAGGACTCCACCAAGCAGGCCGCGGCCGTCGGTGCCCTCGGCGGAGCGCTGGCCCTGCCCTTCGCCGCGCTCGGCGGCGCGATGGGCAACATGCTGGCCAAGGGCCTGGTCAAGGGCGTCGGCGACCAGATCGACAACGACATCCTCAAGGCTGCTGCGGAGGCCGCTGCCAAGAACTTCGCCGACGACTTCCCGAAGGCGCCGTCGCTGGCCAAGTTCGCCACCCAGGTCTCCGACCACATGAACACCCACATCGCCCGCGACCTCGGTGCCGCCACGCCCGGCAACTACGCGGGCATGAGCCTGAAGGGGATGTGGGCCGAGAAGTTCGGTCGCGGCCTGGCCGACGCGGTCGAGGAGGGCCTGCACGAGTTCTTCACCGAGGGCCTCTACAGCGCGATGACGGGCAAGGGCTTCCAGGCCAACCCGTACTCGTTCACCGCGGGCATGTCCGCCGGTCTCTCGGAGAACCTGGGCAGCGTCATCGGCGCCGGCATCTACGGCAACCTCACCCCGGGCAGCGGCGAGAACCCGTTCCTCGCCGCGCAGCGGGAGGGCGACGGCTCGAACTCCGACACCTCGCCGCTGCTGGGCGGCGACGGTGACCTGGACACCTCCGACATCGACAGCGACGCCCAGAGCATCTCCTCCGACGGCGGCGTCGCTGCCGGTGGGTCCGATGGCTCCCAGGGCCAGGGGAACCAGGGCGGGGGCGGCCGCGGGCCGGACGGCGCTGGCACGAACCCGTCGTCGCTCGGGCAGTCCCAGACGCAGGTCCCGGGCCAGTCGGACGGCCAGGGCGCCCAGTCCGGTCCGGGACCGAACGGCCAGTCGATCACCGAGTCGCAGACGCAGGTCCCGTCGCAGCCGGGGTCGGACACCAGCGGTGCGCCGGAGTCGGCGGAGACCGTCAGCGTCGGCGCCGGTGGCACCGACGGTTCGCTCGGGAGCTCGTCTCCGTCGAACTCCAGCCCGGAGATCTCGCCGTCGAGCTCCTCGAACGCCGAGAGCTCGACCGGCCTCCCGACGTCGAGCTCGTCGTCCGACGCGGACATTTCGCCCGGGCTCCCACCTGCCGGTCAGCAGTCGAACACCGATGGCAGCAGCTTTCCGTCGTCTACATCGGAATCCGCAGCCCCCGGTCAGGGTGATGCGCAGAGCACGTCCGGTCCGGTCGACGACGGGAACTCCACGCCTGCCGCGCAGGTCGGTGGTTCCCACGGCGCTCAGACACCGGTGAACTCCGGTGCCCAGCAGTCCGGCCAGACCAACCCGGACGCGTCCACGCCCGACCCCGCCGCGCAGGGCGCCGAATCGACCTCGCAGCCGAGCTCGTCGGGCGCCAACCCGGCCCAACCCGCTCCGCAGAGCAACGCGCCGCAGCAGAGCGGTTCGGACCCGGCGGCTCCGCAGCAGTCCACGGCGGACTCCGACTCCACCGCGATCACCACACCGGAGAGCGCTCGGCAGGAAGTCGCGCAGAACGACACCGCGACGCAGACGACGACACCGGTCGGCACCGGCGCGGACTCCACCGCGCAGGTCGACCAGACCGGCCAGATCGGGCCGAACTCGACGCAGTCGCAGACCGACCTGGTTCAGCCCCAGGTGAGCGAGACCGGGCTGCAGGAGCAGTCCGGCGACAGCACTGCCTCGACCACGCCCGAGAGCTCGACCCACTCGCAGACCCAGACCGACGGTCGAACGCAGCCGGACGGTCAGACTCAGCCGAACACCCAGGTCCAGGACGCGAACGGCCAGGTTCAGCGGAACGAGCAGACCGGCAGCGGTGCCGTCAGCGGCCAGCAGCCCGTCGGCGGGTTGTCCGGCACGGGCCAGACCGGGCAGACGCAGACACCGACGAGCACCGCGACGAACTCGACCACTCCGACGAGTTCGACGCCGTCGCAGGGCCAGTCGCAGTCGGGCTCGAACCCGTCGATCACGCGCGGTGGCACGACCGGCACCGGTCAGGGCAGCACCTCGGTCACCGACGTGGCCGCCACCTCGCAGACCGCGGTGCCGGAGATCCCCGGTTCGCCCGCCACCGAGTCCTCCGATGCCGCGGTCACCGTCGACTCCAGCGGCAACGTGGTCGAGACCTCGCAGACCCAGGACACGGTGGAGAACCAGGACTCCGCGCAGAACCAGGAGACCTCCCAGACCCAGGAGACGGCGCAGAACCAGGAGACGTCGGAGAGCACTGCGAACGACCAGCAGTCCCAGAGCCAGGACACCGGTCAGGATCAGCAGTCCACTCAGGACCAGAGCACGCCTCAGGACGCGACCAACGACCAGAGCACGAACAACGACCAGAGCACGGCGCAGCAGGACCAGAGCCAGCAGGGCACCGACACGACCGCGAACGACGACCTCTTCGCGGCGTTGGACCAGGACCCGCAGCTGGACCTGTCGCTGACCGACCCGTCGCAGGTCACCCCGGCACCGGTGCTGCCGGAGACGGCGCGCGCCGCGGACTCCTTCGCCGCCGACATGACCGCGCACGTCGACGAGACGCCGCGTCCCCCGGAGCTCACCCGCGACGGCGTCATCTCCAACAACTCCCGGCTGCTGCCCAGCGACGGCGTGTGGTCCCCGAACCAGAACGCGCCGCTGGCGGCCAACGTCGCCGCCAAGATCGACGTCGCCCCACCGGTGCGGGCCGGGTTGCAGCAGCAGCTCCAGCAGCTGGTGGACACCCGCGGCGAGCTCGGCCTGCTGCAGGTCCTCTCCAGCGGACGCAGCTTCCAGGTGCCCACCCGCGACGGCGTGCAGAGCCTGTTCGTGCGGATGGACCCCGACACCGTCGCTCCGGTCGCCGCCACCGACACCGCCGTGCACAACACCCCGTCGCAGAGCAGCAAGCACGAAGGCGCCAGCCGATCCATCACCAGCCACGGGGTTTCCCGCAAGCTGCGGCAGAACGCGGTCGTCGGCTGGGTGGACTCGGCGATCGAGGTGGCGGCGACCTCGCTGAACCTGCGCGTGATGCCGTTCCTCGGCTGGGGCGAGAGCCGCAGCAACACCGTCTCGGACAAGACCGGCAACACCAGGGAACGCACCGCGAAGCTCGGCGGCCACCACAAGGCCTTCGACGTGAACTTCCAGGTCCAGTGGGAGTCCGACGGCAACCGCGGCAGCTCCCGGTTCGACCCCACGGTCCGCTTGGCCTACCCGGAGACGGTCCTCGAGAAGCCCCGGCCGGCACCCGCTCCCGCCGACACGAACCCGACGACCACCGTTCCCGCCGTGCCGGGCACCCAGAACGACCAGCAGAACCAGAACGGCACCGCCCAGAACACCCCGGCTCCGCGCGCACCCGTGCCGGTGCCCGCCGACCTCCAGCAGCTGATCGCCAACCTCGACAGCTACGCGGGCGTCGGCGAGCTCCACCGCAACGTCATGTCCACGCTGCCGGACTGGGTGCGCCAGGACCCCACTCTCCACGACGGCGTGGCCACCAAGGTCGACACCGCGCAGTTCGTGGAGGAGACCTCCGAGGGCCTGGTCAACGGCATCGACATCAGCCAGCGCACCACCTACCCCAAGTGGCTGCGGATGCCGGGCAAGAACTGGTCGAAGCACCCCGAGGTCAAGGTGAAGGTCGAACCGCAGGTGCGCGGTTTCGAGAAGATCGGCGACCCGCAGCCGATCCGCACCGGCGAGATCCTCCGCAACACCAAGGACACCAGCGTCTCCAACGGCATCGGGTCGCGCGCCGTCGGCGGCATCCGCCTCCGGGGCCTGTTCACCTCGGGCGAGGCGAAGATCGACGGGCACGGCAGCCCGCTGCAGATCGGCCCCATCGGCGTCCTCTCGCTGACCTCCAACCGCAAGGAGTCCCAGACAGGCCGGGAAGCGGGCACCAACAAGGACAAGTCGCTGGAGAGCGACGGTGCCCAGCGCTACCGGATCGATCTGTCGCTGGCCGCGGAGATCACCTCGCGGCCGGGAGGCAAGGCCGAGTCCGACCCGGTCCAGGTGCAGCCCACCGAAGGCGCCACCTACGTGTGGGTGCGCAACGAGGACGTGCCCGAGTTCGAGCGGTTGCTCAACGACGCCCTCAACCCGGACGGCACGACCCCCGCCGCGCAGCCGACCACCACGCCCGAGCAGAGCGAACGCATTCGCACCGTCATCGACGGCGAGGGCATGTTCAAGAACGTGGTCCGGGTGGGCGGAACCGGTCAGCTGCGCGACGAGGCCCGCCAGCACATCCAGCAGCAGCTCACCTCGCGCGGCGTGGACACCAGCACGGTCGACTGGAACCAGGTCAACCGCGACCTGAGCAGCTTCGGCCCCTACAAGGTGATGACCAAGTTCGACGACCTCACCGGCGACGGCAAGCCGGTGACGGTCGACGTCACGGCCGGCGGGCGGAAGTTCCACTTCGAGCTCACCGCCGACCTCGGCGAGGTGACGGGGCGGCGCACGCTCGACAACGACGTCAGGTTCAGCGCGACGCGCAAGCACGGCAGCGGATGGAAGACCGGGTTCAAGACCAGCTTCGGCGTCGGCGCGCTGCTGGCGGGCATGGTCCGCACCACGATCCGGCCCTCCGGGTACGGCTCCAACAGCTACGTCGGCGGCATCGCGGGACTCGGCGGCAGCTGGGGCCGCGGCAAGTCCAGCGGCCACGGCGACAGCCTCGAATCCGAGCAGCGCATCAAGTACGAGGGCAAGGCCGACCGGGTCACCCGCGACGTCACCTGGAAGCTCGAAGCCACCGACACCTCCGCGCGAAACCCGTTCAGCCGCAAGACTCCACCCACCACGACGGAGGTCCCGGGGCACGCGGACTACCGGGTGGCCAGCTTCATGCTCGACGCCGACGCGGGCTGGCACCCGGGCGACCCCGCGCCCGCCGCCACGCGCGACCTCAACGACGGCAACCGCGTCGACATGAACAACACCGCCGTGGTCTCGGTGGTCGATCTCTACGGCAAGGCCAACGACGCGTTCCACGAGATGCAGCGCGACGCCGTCCGCAGCGCCAAGGAAGGCAAGTTCGAGCGGTTCCGCCGCTGGATCGCGCACACCGGCAGCACCGACCCCAAGCACAGCAACCCGAAGCATCTCGTCGACGTCGACCCGCAGTGGTGGCAGACCCGGCTCGCGGGCATGTTCCACGCGCCGCAGGTGCGCGACGGCGGTGCGCACGGCGGCGTGCTCTTCGACCGCATGCAGCGCGGCGCGTTCGAGATGCGGGTGCACAACGAGCGGCCGCTCGGCCCGGTGCCCGGCAACTCGACGTGGGAGACCACCAACAAGACGAGCGTGTCGATCTCCCACGGCACCAGCAGCGGCACCGAGGGCGAGATCGGGCTCAACTTCTGGGGCGCCATGGCCGACGCCGGCGCGGGCGCGTCCATGTCGACCGGTCGTGGGACCGATGATTCGCTGGGCGGCTCCACCAAGTCCGCCTCGCAGGTGAAGACGCCGATGCAGCTCTACACCGGCGACCTGGTGCTCTCGGTGCGCGCCGACGCCTGGCAGCAGCTGTTCGGGCAGCCGAACCACCGCTGGGACGCGATCAGCCCCTACCCGACCGGGGCGCAGAGCGACCACGTCGAGATCGTCGTTCCCGACGGCCTGCTCTACGTCAAGCCGCAGAACCCGGTGACCACGCACCCGGACGGTCGGCTCACCGAGGACCTGCCGCTGCTGCGCGACCTCGGCAAGGGACTGGACCGCTCCGTCGTCGTCTCCGGGTTCAGCCGGGACACCCCGGACCCGGCGAACCCGACCCGGACCGATCAGACGCACACCGATCAGGCCGACCAGACCCAGGACGGCCAGACCCAGTCCGACCAGTCGCAGGCCGATCAGACGCAGCAGCCGGGGACCCAGGACCGCTTGTCGGACGACGCGATCCGCGCGCTCTGGCACGCCGCGCCCGAGCTGTTCCCCGGCTGGACACCGGATTCCGGCCGTCCGGCACCGCTCTTCGACGCCACCAACGCGCTGCGCGCGCTCGACAACCCCGCCGACGTCCGCGAGATGCTCAACGGCGGCTGGCAGCGCACCATGTTCCGCTCCCGGTGGTTCGGCTCGGACTACTACACGTTCACCGCGACCGCCGAGCAGCAGCCGGGCGCGGAGATCATCGACCGCGGCGACGTGGCGACGGGCGGCTACGCCGAAACCCAAGGCGTGCGCGGGCAGGGGCAGGACTCATCGCGCGACGTGGCCACCTCGGTGTCGCTGACCGCCTGGCCCATCGTCCCGACGACCGCCGACGGCGGAGCGATGGCGCCCATGCCGGTGGTGGGCTTGTCGAACCAGAGCGGCACGGAGCAGGCCAACGAGATCGACACGTTCCGCCAGGACCGCTCGGACACCGACGACCACGTCGGCGTTCGGGCACCCGTGAAGGTCAACTTCACGGTGCACAGGTTCCGCGTCCCGCCGCTGCTGCTGTCGACCTTCACCGAAGGCTCGGTCGGGTCCAGCGCCTACCGCCACCCCGAACTGCGCGAGGTGACGCTGCCCCCGCAGGTGTCCGAGACCCGGGGCAAGGTCGACCTGAGCCTGCCGGAGTTCCTGCTCGACCAGCCCACCGACCACACGACCGCCTCGACCGGCCGCGACATCACCGACGCCGCCAAGCAGACCCCGTCCTTCCAGCTGGCCAAGGGCACCAGGGATCCGCAGCTCACCGAGCACGTGGTGGACGCCATCGTCGACGCCCGCGGGCACAAGGACCTGGTGAACCGCTGGTTCGGCGCAGGAACGCCGAACCGGGGCAAGATCGACACGCTGTTCTCGCCGGACATGATCGTGCCGAACATCGGCAACGACCGGCGGCTGCTCAGCGACGACGGCTACACGACCTCGTTCAAGGTGCACGACCGGTTCCTCTCGGTGGACTACGAGGTGCAGGTCAAGCCCCGGCTGACCGATCCGCAGTTCATGCACTCCTGGACCGAGGCGCAGCACGAGGAGAAGCACGGCCAGGAGACCGGGCAGTCCTCCAGCGACTCCAACACCCGCAGCGCTGACGCCGGCATGGGCGTGATGGCCATCCACGGCACCAACTGGAGCAACGCCGAGAACTCCGCCTCGCGGGGCGTCGCGGGTTCCGAGACGGCGGCCGCCGCGCTGGAGGAGAGCCACACCTCCCGCACCCGCCAGCAGGACTGGCGCCGCTACACCGCGATCCCGCACTACGACGTGGTGATCCGCTCCAAGCCGCACTTCGCGCCCTCCTGGTCCGAGCACCGGATGGAGGGCACCAACGGGTTCACCGGAACGCCGGTGGAGTTCGACGTCCGCGAAGGCGAGCACACCCCGTTCGACAACCCGAGGAACGCCCCCGCGACGACCGGAACCGCACCGGCACCCACCGCGCAGGACGTGGCCGTGCCGGGGAGCAGCCGGACCCCCGAGCAGGCGCAGCAGGAGATCCTCACCCTCGAAGACCAGATCGCCGAGCTGACCTCGCAGTACGACCGGGTGACCAACCGGATCAACCAGCTCGCCGACGCCGCGCAGGCCATGGTCGAACCGCACCTCGACGGCGGACCGCGTCCCGACCCGCGCCAGGTCGAGATCATCCACCGCGCGGCCCTCGAGGTCACCGAACCGGACGTGCAGCGACTCGACCAGCTCGGCAGGCAGATCGCCGAGAACGAGTTCGAGCTCCAGGACCTGCGGCGCGAGACCTCCGACATCGCCCCCGGAGTCCCGCCGAACACCGCTCAGGACAACGGGATCCGCCCGGACGAGAGCAGGACCGACACCGATGGCCGGCGCTTCGACCGGTCCGGCAACCTGATCGAACGAGGCCAGGACGGGCAGTGGCGCAAGCAGAAGTTCTTCGCGCTGCCCTGGCTGGACGACAACACGATGGTGCTGGGCGTCCGGCCCGAGACCAACCCCTACACCGGCCAGCCCAACCACATGGGCGGATTCCCGACAGCCCCGGGCGGCAACGTCCAGCAGCACCACGGCACCGGCGGGGACCTCGTCGGCGGCGCGCTGTCGAACCAGATCGCCCAGGACCTGCGCGGCACCTACCAGCTCACCGACCACGACGGCGTCGCGCACTCCAACCCCGGCAGCGGGACGGCGAAGGCCGACGCGCACTACGTCCCGGCGAACCTCGAACGCACCGGAACCGCGCAGTCCACGACCAACACCCAGGAGACCGGGCGCAGCGTCGAGATCGACGTCCGCGACCTCGGTGTGACGAAGCAGAGCACCGGCCGCGAGATCCTCGCCGCGGTGGCCTACGCCTCCGGCATCGAGGACTTCGGGTCGCAGCGCGCCGCGGAGTTCTTCGCCGACCCCTCCAGCGCCCAGATCGCCGAGTCCATCCGCGACCGGCTCCCGGCCGCGGCCCCGCAGCCCGCACCGGTCCAGCAACCGGTGGCCGACCAACCCGCCGACGTCGACGAGCCGTTGCCGCGATTCGAGGTGGAGGCTGAGCGGTGGAAGCCGCTGGACAACGCCTTCGTGGTGGACGGCAACGGCGACCGCAGGACGATCCAGCGCGGTCCGGCGAGCGGCATCCGGCAGGAGGTCCGCTACAGCCTCACCCCCGAGCCGGGTCGCTGGAACCTGGAGACGAAGCTGCACCTGCGTCCGGCTGAGGGCGTGAGCCCGGCGGATCTGGCGGCGGTGCGCGCCAACACCGCCGCGGGCATCGAGCAGCTGGTCAACCAGCAGGCTCACCTGCTGCCCGGCCCGGACGTCGAGGCCCACGCCAACGTGGTGTTCGTCGACGACCCGGCCGACGCGGACGCCGTCATCGACGTGGTCCCGGGTCGTCCGGATGATGTGAAGAACCCGATGGATCAGCATCGGTGGGCGGCGGGTGCGAGTCCGTCGGAGTTCACGCACGAGGTGATGCACTTCTTCGGTGTTCGGGACGCGTATCCGCATCCGCGTCAGTTGCTGAACACCTCGGACAGCCCGGTGCCGGGCGACCTGATGGACACCCGGCAGGAGGGTGTCGACTACCGGGTCCTGGATCGGCACATGCAGCAGATCATGGACGTGGCTTCGCCACACCTGCCCGGGTCCTTGGTGACCGATGGTGTGGTCCCGTCCTCGTCGGGCACGACGACGTCGTCCCAGCGCGAGACGAACCCGGCCGACGTCTCACCGGCGGTCCCGCCGAGCGACCGGCCCCGCAGGCATCACGGCAGCCACCACGACCCGTACGCGGGCTCGTCGCGGCCCTCCCGGTCCGCGCACGCGCCGCGTTCGCACGACCCGTCCTACGCGACCACCTCGTCGTCCGCGTACCCGACCTACACCACGGCCTCGTCATACCCGACGACCTCGTCCCCGACCGGGCCCGTCACCCTCGACAACCCGCAGCTGCGGGCGAACCCGCCGCGCCCGCGCTGGATGTACCGGGGTGATACGCGTCCGCCGGAGGAGGTCTTCCGGGATGGGATGACCTCGTGGGGCCGGGATTACAACCTGGTTTCGCACGTGCACGGTGGTGATGCCGCGCGCAACTCCGGCTACGTGTCGGTGACGCCGAGCGCGACCGCCGCGCACCAGTTCGTCGTGCCCGACGGTGGCGAACCGATCC
>NZ_SMKS01000103.1:0-12879 GCF_004348435.1 Saccharopolyspora terrae
GCGTCGGCTCGGGCGCGGGTGCCGGTGGGGGCGGCGGAGGAGGTGCTGGAGCCGGAGCGGGTGCCGGCGCAGGGGCCGGTGCCGGTGCGGGCGCCGGTCCTGGAGCGGGGCCCGGAGCCGGTGGCGCACCCGCGGGAGCGGCGCCCGGTGGCGCCATCGCGCCCGACGGTGGGGATCCCGCCAGGGACGGTGTCGGATCCGGCGCTCCGGGCGGCAGACCCGGCGTGGGGACGACGCCTCGGGCGTAGCGGTCCGCCCAGGCCAGGACCGCGCGGACGTAGGTCTCCGACGGGTTGTAGCGGAAGAGGGCGGCGGCCAGCTGCGCGCGATCGCGCAGGTTCCCGCCACCCGCGCACAGGTACCGGCCCGAGGTCGCTGCGGCGTCGAAGACGTTGTGCGGATCGGCTCCGCGGTGCGCGTAGGAGCGCCAGGTCGACGGGATGAACTGCATCGGCCCGACCGCGCGGTCCCACACCACGTCGCCGTCGAGCCCGCCACCGTCGGTGTCGCGGATCGCGGCGATACCCGGACCACCGTTCAGCCGCGGTCCCAGGATCGGCGCGTGCGTGCGTCCCGAGGCGTCGACCTGACCGGATCTCGCGTGGTTGGACTCGACGCGCCCGATGCCCGCCAGCACCGACCAGTGCAGGCCGCACCCCGGGTCCGACTTCGCCAGCGAATCCTGCGCCCGCTGGTACGCGGCGAGCACGACGCCGGGAATCCCGAGCGTCCCGGACGGAATCCGCCCCAACCGGCCGGTTCCGCGTTCGATCCCACCCCGCCGCAGGTCCTCGTGGAACCGCGGGCTCAGGACCGGGTCGCGGGGCACGCGTCCGCTGACGCCCGTCCGGCTGCCGCCAGGCGGGGTCGGGGCCGGGCTGGCCGCCTGCGGCCGCTTCTCCCCCGTCTCCAGCGCGGAATCCCCGCGCACGGCCAGGACCGGCAGCAACGCCACCAGGAGTCCCGTGGTCACCGCGGTGAACCGCTCGCCACGGCTGAACTCGTCCGGCAACGCCAATGCCCGCACCTCCCCATCGCACCGCCGCTGGAAACTCGTCGGATTCGAGCGGTTCTCAGCGGCGGTACCGGCATTGTTCAAAGGCGGCGCGACCACCTGTACCGCCGTTCGGTGTAAGTGGTTCGACCAATTGGAAGCGCGAATTCCGGTTGTCGATCTTTGCTCGCGGTACCGTCGGATCATGGGTGACTACGCGCACATCCTGACCCGGCGGGACGACACGACCGTCACGATCACGATGAACCGGCCCCAGCGCCGCAACTCCCTGTCGCAGGAGCACCTCGCCGAGCTGCTCGCGGCGTTCCGCGAAGCCGGCGAGTCCGACGCGACGGGAATCGTGCTGGCGGGCGAGGGCCCGGTGTTCTCGGCCGGCCACGACTTCGGCGACGTCGCCGCGCGCGACCTCAGCGGGGTGCGCGAGCTGCTCCGCCTGTGCACCGAGCTGATGGACACCGTCCAGTCGGTGCCGCAGGTCGTGCTGGCCAGGGTGCACGGCCTGGCGACCGCCGCCGGGTGCCAGCTGGTCGGAGCCTGCGACCTGGCGGTGGCCGCCGAATCGGCGGGGTTCGCGCTGCCCGGCGGCAAGGGAGGCTGGTTCTGCCACACGCCCGCGGTGCCGGTGGCCCGCACCATCGGCCGCAAGCGGTTGATGGAGATGGCTCTCACCGGCGACGTCATCGACGCCGCGACGGCGCTGGACTGGGGCCTGATCAACCGGGTGGCCGCCGACGACGCCCTGGACGACGCCGTCGCCGACCTGCTCGCCCGCGCGACGCGCGGCAGCCGCACCAGCAAGGCGCTCGGCAAGCAGACCCTCTACTCCCAGCTCGACCGCCCGGAGCAGGACGCCTACGCGATCGCTCTGGAGGTCATGGCCGCGGCCTCCCAACTCCCCGCCGCCCGCGAGGGGATGGCCGCATTCCTGGAGAAGCGCCACCCCGACTGGCCGGACTAGAGACTGTTGATAAATTTCTTTTGCGTGGCGGTGCGGGTAGCGGAACCTGAACGCCTCCGTGGACTCCGTGCGCCGCTCCTGATGTGTTCCGCTTACCCCAGGGGTGGACATCGGCGTCCCGGCGTACTCGCCACGAAGGCGCTGAAGAACCCGCGGCGGTGCAAGCCCAGTCCCACACCTGAAACAGCGGCTCCGCCGCCTTCCTCAACAGCTCCTCGACGAGCCGCCGCGGAATCACTCGACCTACACGGCTTCGAGCAGCGGTGTCTCGAGCGTCCACGGAGCTGCTACCTCCAGCTGGCGGGCCAGGCGCAGCAGCAGTGCTTCGCTCTGGAGCGGGCCGACGAACTGCGTGCCCATCGGCAGGCCCGCTTCGGTGCGGTGCAGCGGCAGGCTGATCGCCGGACGCCCGGTGATGTTGGCCAGCTGGGTGTAGGGCACCCAGGCCAGGTTCTTCTCGACGAGCTGGTCCACCATGCCCAGCAACCGCAGCACGCGCGTGGTCCGGGTGCGCACCAGCAGCCTGGAGACGGTCTGCAGCGCGGGCGGGGTCGCCAGCGACCCGACCTCGATCGGCGGTTCACCCAGGGTCGGCGTCATCAGCAGGTCGTAGCGGCTGTGGAACCCGGCGAGCGCGGCGATGTGCTCACGCCGCCGCTCCTGGGCCTGCGAGAGCGCGACGGCGCCGGTCATCCGGCCGAGCGCGGCCATCATCAGCGTGTCCGGCTCGAAAGCGTCATCGCCGCAGCCCGTTTCGCGCTTGATGCGGTCGACCTCGTCCGCCTGGTGGACGAACCACACGAGCAGGAAGTCCTTGCCGAGCTGGCGGTCGTCGTGCGGTGGGTCGACCTCCTCGACCTCGTGCCCGAGCTCGGTGAGCAGTTCCGCCGAACGCTCCACGGCCCGCACCGCTTCCGGGTGCGGTCGCTCGCGCAGGGCGCACCCGGTGGTGTAGCCGATGCGCAGCTTGCCGGGTGCCTCGTCGAGCTGTTGGGACAGCGGGCGGTCGGGCAGCGCGGTGGCGAACGGGCTCATGGCTTCCGCTCCGATCAGCGCGTCGAGCATCGCGGCGGTGTCGCGCACGGTGCGGGAGAGGACTCCGCTGGTGGCCAGACCGTTGAGCGGTTCGCTCTCCACCGGCCCCGCGGGAACCAGACCGCGGCCGGCCTTGAGCCCGACCAGTCCGTTGCAGGCCGCCGGGATGCGGATGGATCCGCCGCCGTCGCTGGCCGCCGCCACCGGCACGATCCCCGCCGCGACGGCCGCGCCCGCACCGCCGGAGGAGCCGCCCGGGGTGCGCCGGAGGTCCCACGGGTTGCGGGTGGGGCCGAACAGGACCGGTTCGGTGACACCCTTGGAGCCGAACTCGGGCGTGTTGGTCTTGCCGAAGACGACGAGCCCGGCGTCCAGCCAGCGCTGCACGACGGTGTCGGTGATGGCCGACTTGCGGTCGGCGAACGCGCGGCACCCGTCGGAGCGCGGCGCCCCGGCGAGGTTGTGCCCCAGGTCCTTGAGCAGGAACGGGACCCCGGCGAACGGGCCGGAGAGCTCGCCGGCGACGCGCTGGTCGGCGTGCTCGTCGAGCCACGCGACGATGGCGTTGATGGCCGGGTTGACCGCCTTCGCCCTGCTGCGGGCGGCCTCCAGCAGTTCGCCCGCGGTCACCTGTCCCGATGCGACCAGTTCGGCCAGTCCCAGGCCGTCGTGCCGCAGGTACTCCTCGACGTCCACCCGTTCTCCTGTTCACCACCGAGCAGCGCGCGCTGCACCGAAAACCGGACCCAGCATCTCCGCTCGGCGCGCCGAGATCAACGGGCCGACCCGTTCCCGCAGGTCGCAGCCGCGTCTCGGGAACGCGGTCAGGCCCGGTGCCCGGTCGCCTCCACCGCGACCTCGACCCTGGAACGCACGCCGAGCTTGGCCAGCACGTGCGAGACGTGCACCTCGATGGTGCGCCGCGAGGCGAACAGCCGCGCCGCGATCTCCGGGTTCGACATCCCGTCGCCCACCAGCAGCGCGACCTGCCGCTCGGTCTTGGTCAGCGCTTCCCAGCCCGTGGTGGCGCGGAGCCGCTTGGCGCGCGGCGACCGGATGCCGTGCGGGCGCATCCTGGCCGCGGCGCGTTCGAGGTCCCAGTTCGCGCCGAGGTGGGTGAAGATCTCCACCGCCTGCGCGTAGGCCTTGCGTGCGGCGGGGATCTCACCCCGTTCTGCCAGGACGGCGGCCAGGTCCTCCAGCGCCCGCGCGCGCTTGGGCGGCTGGTTGGTCTTGTCGTAGTGCTCGATGGCGGCGCGCAGCGTGATCGGGTCGCGTTCGAGCAGGCCCCGGCAGTGCTGCGCGGCCGCGAGGATGTTGGGCGCAGCGCCCACCGTCGCGCCCTGCACGCAGGCGTTGGTGGCTCGGGTGGCGGTCTCCTCGTCACCGGTCTGCAGCGCGAGCCGGACCAGGATCGGCAGCCACACGTAGTTGCTGCCGAAGCGCTCGCTGGTGTCCAGCGCCTCGGCGAGGATGGCCGTCGCGCGCTGGAGGTCGCCCTCGATCTCGGCCCGCAGCACACCGGCCACCATGAGGAACCCGGCGTTCTCCTGGGAGTCCGGCGTCGCTTCCCCGGCCACCGCGAGCTGCTGCTCGAAGACCTCGCGCTCGCCGCGGTACCCGGCCAGCATCGCCCACAACCCGTGCAACCAGCGGAGTTGGTGCGAGCTCATCTCGGCGGTGAGCTCCCCGGCCGCCTGCAGCTCGGCCGCGGCGTCGTCCCAGCGGCCGACGGTGAAGTAGTGGTTGGCCGCCGACAGCCGCACCACCGCCAGCCGCGACGGGGTGGCGCTGCGCTCGGCGATGGCCAGCATCTCGTGCAGCGCGAACCCGGCTTCCTCGGCGTGCCCGAGGGCGAACAGCAGCATCATCCGGTTGCTGAGCACCTGAAGCAGCAGGTCGGCGTTCTCCAGGGCGTCGCCGAGCGCCGAACCTGCCTGCTGGTAGCACACGAGCGCTTCGGCGAGGTCGTTGTTGCGGGCTCGCGCGGTTCCTCGGACGTGCAGCGCGAGTCCCAGCGCGTAGTCGTCGTCGGCTTCGTGGGCCTCGGCCAGCGCCCGGTCCACGGTGCGCTCGGCTTCGGTGAAGTTCCCGCTCATCAACTTCGCCTGCGCGAGCTTGGCGCGCATCCTGGCCAGCCAGCGGAGTTCGAACCCGGCGGTGGCATCGGCTTCGGCGATGACGGCCGCGGCCTCGTCGGCCATCCGGCGCGCGGTCAGCGACCACACCAGGTACCAGGTCAGCTCGGCAGCGCAGGAGGGGTCGGTGACCTCGTCGAGGGCGCGCACGCTGAAATCGTGGGCCTGCTCGGAGCGTTCGAGCTGCACCAGCGCGAGGGCCCGGGCGGCCAGCAGGACGTCGCGGTGCTGCTGGTTCGCGGGCAGCGGGACGAGCGCGGCTTCGAGCAGGTCGGCCGCGCAGGCAGGAGCGCGGTGGGCCAGCGCGCGCCCGTTGCGCACCAGCCAGTCCAGACCCCAGTCGTCGACTTCGGCGTCGCCGAGGGAGATCGAGGACAGCAGCTGCTCGCCGACCCGTTCCACCGAGGCACCGGAGTCCTGCAGGACGCGGGCGGCCTGGTCGTGGAGGGCCAGCCGCAGCGCCGTCGGGGTGGTCTCGTAGAGGGCCCGGCGGACCAGCGGGTGCTGGAAGCTCAGCTGCAGCCCCGATTCCACCAGCACGCCGGTGTCCAGCGCCTGCTCCACGTAGCCGACCAGCGCCGACACCGGGCGTTCGGAGACGGTGGACAGCTCGGTCACCGAGAAGGTCGATCCCAGCAGCGCGGCCATGCGCAGCAGGCCGATGGTCTGGCTGTCGAAGAAGCCGAGCCGCTCGACGACCGTCTCGGCGAGCGGGCGCGGCACCCCGGCCTCGCCGAGGACGAGCTCGGCCCTGCCGTCGGCGACCACCAGGTTGCGCTCGCGGGTCAGGGCGGCGACGACGTCGCCGACGTAGCGCGGGTTCCCGGCCGCTCCGGCCAGCACCTGGCGCAGTTCTGGTCCGATCCTGGAGGAGTCGGTGAGCTTCGCGGCCATGCTCGCCACGGCCGCGTCGTCCAGCGGTGGCAGCGCGATCCGGCGGACCCCGGCGCGCAGTTCGGTGTGGCTGCGCGTGGGGCGGGCCGCCGCGACCAGCAGCAGCGGTACCTGCTCGGCCAGTCGCGCGAACCGCTGCCACACCAGCAGGCTCGCCTCGTCGGCCCACTGGACATCGTCGACGACCAGCACCACCGGGGCGTTCGCGCACCACCGGGTGACGTGCCCGGCGAGTTCGTCGGCGACCGACGGCACCGGCACGTCGGCCGCGCCGGAGAACCGCTCGCGCAGCGCCCGCAGTTCCGGTTCCTCCGACTTGGGTCCGACGCGCAGGCAGTCGAGCACGAGCCGCAGCGGGAACTGCTGGGTGAGCCGGTCGGCGGTGGCGTTGCGGACGGCGCACCCCTTGAGCGCGGCTTCGACGATGACCTTCCTCAGCAGCGCGGTCTTGCCGATCCCGGGTTCGCCCTCGATCCACAGCGCGCCGCCGGTGCCGTCGACCACCGACGCCACCGTTCGCCGCAGCTCGCCGAGCTCCGCTTCACGGCCGAAGACCACCGGTTCCGCCGTCATCACGCCGCGAGCCTAGCGCCTGATGACCCCGATCGAGCACCGAAGTGATCTACGACGGGGCGGGATGGGGTTTGGACTGGTCGAGCTTTTTAGGTCGTTTCGTGTAGTTCGATGTTCGTTGTGTGGTGTCGCCGGTGCGGCTCGCGTGGCAAGTGAGGGGTGGCCCGTTGTCCGGTTTCGGTGAGAGCGCGTCGCTGGCCGGGCATTTCGCTCGATCGTGAAGGCCGCTGGCCGCTTGGTGGGTGGAAATTCGCGCAACAACGTCGGTATCGTTTCGATAACGGCAATCTTGGGGGTGAGCGGGTATGGCGGTGGTGATCCAGCCCTACCGGTTCGCCCTGGATCCTTCGCTGGCGCAGGCGGAGGCTTTGCGGTCGCATTGTGGTGCGCAGCGGTTCGCCTAGAACTGGGGCCTGGATCTGATCGAGGCCGTCATGGACCAGCGAGCTGCGGAAGCCTCTTATGGCATTGCCGATGAGGAATTGACGCCGCCGTTGTCGTGGTCGGCATATTCGCTGCGCAAGGTCTGGAACTCGGTGAAGGATGACGTGGCGCCGTGGTGGGGCGAGAACTCGAAGGAGGCCTATGCCTCTGGACTGGCGAATCTCGCGACTGGCCTGAAGAACTGGGGCGACTCAAGGAGGGAAAAGCGGAAGGGCGCGAGGGTTGGCTTTCCGAAGCGTAAGAGTCGGCGGCACATGATGTCGTGCCGGTTCACCACCGGCAGCTTCGGACTCGCCGACCACGACCGCCGACACATCAAGCTCCCGCGCATCGGCTTGGTGCGGACACATGAGTCCACCCGAAAGCTCGCCCGCCACATCGAACGCGGAACCGCCCGAATCCGTTCAGCTACGGCGTCTTTCCGGTCGGGTCGGTGGTTCGTGTCGTTCTCGGTGGAAATCGACCGACACGAACCCACACCACGCGATCCGCACGGTGCGGTTGGTGTGGATTTGGGAATCAAGTCCCTCGCCGTGCTGTCCACGGGTGATGTCATTCCGAACCCGCGTCATCTGGAGCTGGCGTTGAAGGAGCTGCGGCGGCTGCAACGCCAGGCCTCACGCCGCGCCGGGCCTGACACGGGCCGAATGCCATCGAGACGCTGGATCAAGACCCAGACGCGCATCGAGAAACTCCACGCCCGGGTCGCCCAAGCCAGGTTGGACGGGTTGCACAAGCTCACCACCCGCCTAATCAGGCAGTACGGCGTGATCATCGTGGAGGACCTCAATGTTCAGGGCATGATGTCCAACCGCAGCCTCGCCCGGCACGTAGCCGGTGTCGGCCTCAGCGAATTCCGGCGCCAGGTCGAGTACAAAGCCGCCTGGTCCGATGTGCGCGTAATCATCGCGGACCGGTGGTTTGCGAGTTCGAAGACGTGTTCCGGTTGTGGTGTGGTGAAAGCCAAGCTGCGCCTGTCGGAACGCCTGTTTCACTGTCAGGTGTGTGGCCTGGACATCGACCGGGACCTCAACGCCGCCCTCAACCTCGCCGCTCTTGCCGAGCGGGAGACCTCTTCGGCGAGTTGCGCCGCGAGGCTAAACGAGCCCGATGGAAACCCACGTAAGACCACCACCGGTGGCCACGGGTACCGCCACGGGAAGGCCCCAGCCCACACGGGCCGGGGCCAACGTCAGCGCGGCAACACGCTGACTCAGTGAACAATGTTTACACGTCTACTGAACGGGATAACCCCACCCCGCCCGGAAGTCAGGAGGTGTGGTGGACCTCCTGCAGGCCGTAGACCGGAGTGGGGATCCCCTCCGCCCTCGCCTTGAGCTGCAGCGCGAGGTAGAGGGAGTAGTGGCGGGACTGGTGCAGGTTGCCGCCGTGGAACCAGAGTCCCTGCTGCTGGGTGGGTTTCCACATGTTGCGCTCCTCGCCCTCCCACGGGCCGGGGTCCTTGGTGGTGTCCGAGCCCAGACCCCACACCTTGCCGACCTTGTCGGCGACCTCCTGCCCGACGATGTCGGCGGCCAGGCCGTTCATGGACTGAAAACCCGTTGCGTAGACGACGAGATCGGCTTCCAGCCGGGTTCCGTCGGCGAGAACCACCTCGTTCTCGGTGAGTTCGGCGACGTCGCCGTTCGCGAGCTTGACGCTGCCGTCGGCGATGAGCTCGCACGCGCCCACGTCGATGTAGTAGCCCGAGCCCCGGCGGAGGTACTTCATGAACAGCCCCGACTCGTCGTCACCGAAGTCGAGCTGGAAACCGGCTGCGGCCAGGCGCTCGTAGAACTCGGCGTCCTGCTCGCGGATCACGTCGAACGCCGGTTTCTGGAACTGGTGCAGGATCCGGTACGGGATGGACGCGAACGTCAGGTCGGCGGTGCGGGTGTCGATGCCCGCCGCGACGGCCTCCTCCGAGTACAGCGGGGCGAGGCTGTGCTCCATCAGCGAGTCCGACCGCACCACGTGCGTGGAGGAGCGCTGCACCATGGTGACGTCGGCACCGGCCTCCCACAGCGCGGCGCAGATGTCGTGCGCGGAGTTGTTCGACCCGATGACCACCGCCTTCTTTCCCCGGTAGGCGTCCGGCCCGGGGTGCTGGGAGGAGTGGTGCTGGTCGCCGCGGAACCGGTCCTGGCCTGGGAAGACCGGAACGTTGGGCTTGCCGGACACGCCCAGCGCCATCACCAGCTGGCGCGGACGCAGCGTGACCTGCTCGCCGGCGCGGTCGACGACGAGCTCCCACCTGCCCTCGTCCTCGTCGTACTTGCCGCTGAGCGCCGTCGTGGAGCCCCAGTAGTTGAGCTCCATGACCTTGGTGTACATCTCCAGCCAGTCGCCGATCTTGTCCTTCGGCGAGAAGACCGGCCAGTTGTCCGGGAAGTCGATGTAGGGCAGGTGGTCGTACCAGACGGGGTCGTGCAGGGCGAGCGACTTGTACCGCCTGCGCCAGGAGTCCCCCGGCTTCTCGTTGCGCTCGACGATGATCGTCGGCACGCCGAGCTGGCGCAGCCGCGCGCCGAGCGCGATGCCGCCCTGACCGCCGCCGACGATGACGACCTCCGGCTGGCGGGTGTGGCCGAGCTCGGCGAGCTCGTTCTCCCGCTGCTCGCGCCAGGTCACCCGGTCCGGGTTGGCGCCGTGCTCGGCGCCCCTCGGCCTGCGGTGGTTCTTCGGCTCCTCGTGCCCCTTGAGCTCGTCGAGGGTGGTCAGCAACGTCCACGCCTCACCGCCGGCGAGGCGCAGGTGGCCGGTGCCGCGTCCCACGGCGGTCTCGAAGGAGAACCAGGCCTCGGTGACGCCGTCGGCCTCGGTCGGCTCCCCCAGGACGGTGAACCCGCTCGGGGCCGCGTGCTCCAGCGTCGCCCGCAGCATGGCGGCGATGTCCTCGCGCCCTTCGGACGTCTTGAAGTTCCAGGTGAGCGCGATCAGGTCGCGCCAGTAGCTGTCCTCGCCGAACATCGACGCGACCCGGTCGGCGTCCCGGGCGGCGATGGCCTCGGAGAACTCGGAGATCCACTGCTCGACCCGGGTCCGGGTCGCGTTGTGCTCCACGGTCTGGCTCACGGAAATACCTCCCGCGCGGGCGTCGTTGCCCTCAGTGGTGGCGATCACATGACACAGTCATGGAGCCACACCGAACTCCGCCGCGCACGGGTTGCAGGGGGTTGCAACCGTCGGTCAGCCGCCGCGCACCGCCGGGGCGATCGAGTGCGGCAGCAGCGAGCCCGGGTCGTCCGGCCGCAGCACCTCGACCTCGACGTTGTCGCTGAACCGGTAGGGCCGCCTGGCCAGCAGGCCGCCGAGGTTGCGGCGCAGCCGGGACATCTCGGCCCGGACCGTGACCGTGCGCAGCTCGTCGCCGAAGACGTCGGCGGCCAGCTGCGCGGCCGTGCGACCGCCCGGGTGCGCGGTCAGCAGGAACAGCAGTTCCGCGTGCCTGGGGGTCAGCGGGTGGCTCCACCCTCCCGAGGCGGAGGCAACCTCGATGCGGGCCTGCGGGCAGCGCAGGTCCAAGCGCACCCGCGTGCGTTCGTCGAGCGCGGAGGTCGGGTCGTCGTCGATCAGCCGCACAAGCCAACCGCCCGGCACGGGTTCCACGGCGCAGTCGCCGAGCGCGGGCAGCCACGCTCGGCCGGCGCCGCACCCGGCGGGCAGCGCGACGCGGTTGACCGGCGCGATGCCGGTGGACGCGGCGACCCACCCGTGCGCGTCGGTCACCACCGCGGGTCCGGTGACCCGCGACAGGAGGGGAACGGCGCTGCCGCGCAGCGCTTCGAGCGCCTCGAGGTGGGCGGTGCGCAGCTGGGACTCGGCCAGCTGCGCCACGGTCTCGACGAGCGCGAGGGTGGTAGGGCTGACGGTGGCGGCGGGCCCGGAGAGGTCGACCGCGCCGAGCAGCCTGCCGGTCCGGGGATCGTGCACGGGTGCGCTCGCGCAGGTCCAGGCGTGGTGGGTGCGCACGTAGTGCTCCGCGGAGTACACCTGGATCGGCAGGCCGGTGACCAGCGCGGTTCCGATCGCGTTGGTGCCGACGACGTCCTCGCCCCAGCTCATGCCCTCGAAGAACCCGAGCGCATCGGCGTTGCGGCGCACGGCGGTGCTCCCGTCGCGCCACAGCAGGTGGCCGTCCGCGTCGGTGATCACCATGATGTTGGCCGTCTGCTCGGCGACACCGGCGAGCTTGCCGCGCAGCAGCGGCAGCACCTCCGACATCCCGGACTCGCGCCTGCGCTCGACGAGCTCGTCGGCCCCCAGCAACCGGCCGGTGCGGCCGCGTTCCGGGTCGATGCCTCGTGAGCGCACGCGCGTCCAGGACGCGCCGATCACCGGGCGGGGTCGCGCGGGCGGGACCTCACCGGCCACCGTCGCGTCGTGCACGCGGGCGAGCAGCCGCGCGTGGCGGTGCGGGTCCTCCCCGACCGGCAGCGCTGCCCCGAAGCTCTCCTGACGCACCGCCACAGTGTGTCCCACATCTCACGCCACGCCAAGGACCAGCGACTACGCGGTGCTCTCCGGCCAATCGATGTGGTGGTCGTAGGCCCAGCCCCCGCCCATCGGGGGCGTGCGCTGCCACGTGAAGTAGCGCTTGGTCTTGGTGCGCAGGGTGCGCCAGCGGCGGGCCAGCGGCCGGTGGTGAGCGCGGCTGGTGCCCATCCGGCCGGCGGCCACGACGGCCTCCACCCGGCCCCGGCGCATCCGCTCGAACGCGGCGAACGCGGCCGCCGGGGTGGCGTGGTCGCGCAGGCAGCGGGCCAGTTGAACGCCGTCCTCCAGCGCCATCGCCGCACCCTGCTCGGACGCCGGCGGGGCGACGTGCAGGGCGTCGCCGATGATGATCGCCCGGTCGGTGTGCCAGCGCGGCACGTTCGGCAGGGCGTGGTCGTCGAAGGACAGGACGCGTTCGGAGTTGCCGATGACGGTCGGCGCGATCGTGCCGTCGCCGGCGAACAGCTCGCTCATCTCGGCGCGCAGCCCGTCGGGGTCCTGCGGTTCGTCGCGGCCGCGGGGAACCGGGGCGCGCAGGCTGGTGAACCAGAAGCAGCCGCCGGAGTGCGAATCGCGGGTGGCGGCGAAGAACGCCTTCGCACCCACGTAGGAGCGCATCACCTCGGGCGGCGGCGGTTCGCAGCCCGGTTCGGAGGCGTAGCCGTAGATGGTGCGGGTGCCCAGCCCTTCGGGTTCCGGCCCGTCGGGGTTGATCCTCCCGCGCACCAACGAGTTCGCGCCGTCGGCTCCGACGAGGACATCGCCGTCGACCCGGCTGCCGTCGGCGAGCGACAGGGCCGCCGTCGCGCCGACCTCGGCGTCCACGACGCGGCTGCCGTGGCGGAACACGGCACCGCGCTCGACGGCCTGCTCCCGCAGGACCGACGCCAGCACCGGCCAGTGCATCACCCGGGGCAGACCGCGCTGCGAGCTCGGGTCGGCGCCCAGCGCGTACCCCATCCGGCTGCCGTCGGGGTTGATCCGCTCGGTGCGCACGAGCGGGAACGACCGCGCGATCACCGGCTGGTGGGCGTCCAGAGCCCGCAGCGCGTCCATCCCGTTGGGGTTGAGCCGGACGACGGCGCCCTCACCGTGGTCGGCGGGTCGCGCCTCCACGACGGTCGCGGCGATTCCCGCGGTCCGCAGAGCCAGCGCCAGGGCCGCCCCGGCGATCCCTCCCCCGCTGATGACGACCTGCTCCACCACTTCCCCCAACGCCCGAGAACCGGCCGACACCGGCACCTCACTCCCCGAACGATCCTATCCCCGCCACCACCGTGAAAACCCTGAAACCGCGAGCCCCCAACCCCCGACACCCAGAACTC
>NZ_SMKS01000104.1:0-12546 GCF_004348435.1 Saccharopolyspora terrae
GTGTGGAGGACGGTGGTTCTGGCCGCGTAGTGGGTGTTGAGGGTTTCGGGGGTGAGGACTTCGGCCGGGGTGCCGTGGGCTGCGGGGGTGCCGTGGGACAGCAGCAGGAGCTCGTCGGCGTACTGGGCGGCGAGGGTGAGGTCGTGGAGCGTGGTGATGACCGTGGTGCCCATTTCGGTGCGGAGTTCGTCGACGAGGTCCAGGAGGGATTGGGCGTGGCCGATGTCGAGGCCGGTGGTGGGTTCGTCGAGCAGCAGGACTCCGGCTCGTTGAGCCAGGGCGCGGGCGAGGACCGTGCGCTGCCGCTCGCCGCCGGAGAGGGTGTGCAGCGGGCGCTCGGCGAGGTGGCTCAGGTCCAGGCGGGCGAGGAGTTCGCCGACGACGTCGAGGTCGCTGCGGCCTTCGCGTCCGAGCGGGCCGAGGTGGGGCGTGCGGCCTAGCAGGACGTAGTCGGTGACCGTGAGCCCGAGCGGCAGCTGCGGGATCTGCGGCGCGTAGGCGAGGGTGCGGGCGCGCTCGCGGCGGCGCAGCGACGCCGTCCGCCGGCCGTCGACCAGCACGTCCCCGGTGTGGCCGAGCAACCCGGCGACGGCTTTGAGCAGCGTGGACTTGCCCGCGCCGTTGGGTCCGATGATGCCCAGCCAGCCGCCGGTGTCTACTGTGGTCGACACCCCGGAAACGACCGTGCGGCGGCGGTATCCGGCCGCGAGGTCGCGGATCTCCAGCCGGCTCACGCCCGCCTCCGGTGCAGCAGCACGGCGAAGAACGGGGCACCGGTGAACGCGGTGATCACGCCGATCGGGATCTCGGCGGGCGCGAGCAGGGTCCGCGCGAGGACGTCGGCGAGCACCAGGAACACCCCGCCGAACAGCAACGACATCGGCACGATGATGCGGAACCCGCCGCCGAGCGCCAGCCGCACCAGGTGCGGCACCGCCAACCCGACGAACCCGATCAGCCCCGCCACCGACACCGCGGCGGCGGTGGCCAGCGATGCCGCGATCAGCACCAGCATCCGCACCCGACCGGGGTGCACGCCCAGCGACGTGGCTTCCTCGTCACCGGTTCCCAGCACGTCCAGCAGCCGCGCGCACAGGCACAGCACGACGGCCGAGACCACCAGGTGCGGCAGCACGATCAGCACCTCGCGCCAGCCGGTGGTGCTCAACCGCCCGAGGATCCACAGGTAGACCTGCTGCAGCGACTCGACCCGCAACTGCTGCAGGAACGTCTGCCCGGCCGTGAGGAAGGCGCCCACCGCCACGCCGGCCAGCACCAGCGTCGCCGTGTCGGGACCCGCCGAACGCCCGACCAGCCAGGTCAGCCCGACACCGCCCAGCGCTCCGGCGAACGCCGCGGCCTGCACCGGGATCGACAGCCCGGACTGCGGCGCGGTGGTGATCACGAGGGTGACGGCCAAGCCCGCTCCGGCGGCCGAGCCCAGCAGGTAGGGGTCGGCGAGGGGGTTGCGGAACACGCCCTGGAACGCGGCACCGGACACCGCGAGCGCGGCGCCGACCAGCACGCCGAGCACGGTGCGGGGGACCCGCAGGTCCCACAGGATCGCCGCCTCGCGCTCGGACAGCGGTGAGACCCCGCCGGTCAGCTGCGCGACGATCTCGGCCAGCACCCGGTCCCGTCCGAGTTCCGCGGCGCCCACCAGCACCGACAGCAACACGCTCCCCACCAGCACCAACACACCGACGACGAGATGCCACGGGCGGAGTCGGGTCGGTGAGATCAACCCTGCTGTGCCTTGCCCACCGCTTTGCTGACGGAGCGCACCAGCTCCACCACGCGCGGTCCCCAGCGGCTGGCCAGGTCGTCGTCGAGCTCCACGACCTGGTTGCGCTGGACGGCGTCGATGGTGTGCCAGCCGGGACGCGCGGCGATCGCGGCGGCGTTGACGCCGCAGCACTTGGTGTCGGCGGCGAAGATCAGGTTCGGGTTGGCCTGAACCACGTGCTCCTGCGACAGCTGCGGGAACGGCCCACCGGCCGGATCGGCGATGTTGACCATCCCGAACAGCGAGTACACGTTGCCCACGAAGCTCTGCGAGGTCGCCGTGTAGAGGTCGGGGCTGACCTCGTGGAAGTAGGTCATCGGCTGCGGGGGCTTGGGCGTCGAGGCCACGATGTCGGCGATGTCGGTGCGCATCTTCTGCACCATCGCGTTCGCCTGGTTGCCGTGCCCGGTGGCGCGGCCGATCGCCTGGATCTGCTGGTAGGCGTCGTCCAGGCTGGCGGCTGCGGGCGTCAGCAGCACGGGCACGTCGACCACCTTCAGGCCCTCGGCGAGCTGGGTGGCGTTGTCCGGGGCGATGACCAGGTCCGGGTTCTTGCTCGCCACGGCGGCGGCGTCGGCGGTGAAGCCGGACAGCTCGGTGCGCGGCGCGTTCTCCGGGTACGTGGAGTGCTGGTCGACGGCGATGACCTGGTCGCCCGCGCCGAGCGCGAAGAGGGTCTCGGTCGCCGACGGCGACAGCGACACGATCCGCTTGGGCTGCTGGAGCAGGGTCACCGGCTGGCCGCCGGGCAGCGAGACCTTCGCGGGGAAGGACGACGCTGGATCGTCGGGCACCACCGGCACCGGGGAGTGCTGGCGGGTCGCGCACGCCGTGACCATGGTGAACAGGGCGAATGCGGCCATCATCAGGGCGGCGAGACGGCGGAACCCGGTCATGTCTTCCCTCGGGTCGGAGCTGGCGAAACGAACACCCACGCGATGGGTGCCCTGAGCTGGAAAGATATCAGCAAAGATCGCTCGGGGAACCTGCCGGAGGTCGAGCGCTACCCAGGTGGCGACGCTGCGGGTAAATTCGACGACGGACCGTGTCCGCCGGCGTGCGGTTCGCTCGGGCGAGCCGCCGACGGGCTGTGTGATGTGTTCAGGCCGCGTTCCGGTCGCGACGTGACCGCGCCGGTCCTGAGCAGCCGAGTCCTGGGCGTCTAGCCAGCGACGGGCGTTACAACAAGATGGTCAGCATCACTTTCAAGTTGCTGCTTCCGGGTATCCTGGCTGTTAAAGTCTGCTAAACGCTCCGGTTACAGCGAGCGGGCGAGCGCGCCCGAAACCTCGCTCCCGAAATCATCTACGGCAGAACCGGAACATCCTAGCTGCGGGCCAGTGCCGTCCCGTGCCCAGAAGTCGAAGAAGTCAGGTCAATGGCCGACCGCCGACTTTCAAGCACGAGCATGACGAGGGAGGTCTGCGCAGTGGTCTTCTCTGCGATCCCAGCGGCCCAGGGCCTGTACGACCCGGCTGCGGAGCAGGATTCCTGCGGCGTGGCCATGGTCGCCGACATTCGAGGTCGGCGTTCCCATGGCATCGTCGCGGACGCCCTGACCGCCCTGGCGAACCTGGAGCACCGCGGTGCCGCGGGCGCCGAGCCCACCAGCGGCGACGGCGCTGGCATCCTGCTCCAGCTGCCTGACGAGCTCCTGCGCGCCACGGCGGGCGTACCCCTGCCCGAGCCCGCCGAGAACGGCGAGAGCCGCTACGCGGCCGGAATGGGCTTCCTGCCGGCCGACGCCGAGCAGCGCGAGCGCGTCGTGGCGCTGGTCGGGGAGATCGCGGCCGAGGAGAACCTGACGGTCCTGGGCTGGCGCGAGGTGCCCACCACGCCGGACCGCGCGGACGTGGGCACCACGGCCCGCGACTGCATGCCGCACTTCGCGACCCTGATGGTCGCCGGCAACGGCGGCGAGTCCGGTCTGCAGCTGGACCGGTTGGCGTTCTGCCTGCGCAAGCGCGCCGAGCGCGAAGCCGCGCGGCAGGGCCTGGAGCTGTACTTCCCGTCGCTGTCGGCTCGCACGTTCGTCTACAAGGGCATGCTCACCACCCAGCAGCTGCCCGGCTTCTTCCCGGACCTGACCGACGAGCGGCTGGCCAGCGCCATCGCGCTGGTGCACAGCCGGTTCTCCACGAACACGTTCCCGTCGTGGCCGCTGGCGCACCCGTTCCGCTACGTGGCGCACAACGGCGAGATCAACACCATCCGCGGCAACCGCAACCGGATGCGAGCCCGCGAGGCACTGCTGTCCTCCGACCTGATCCCGGGTGAGCTGTCCCGGCTGTACCCGATCTGCGCTGATGACGGCTCCGACTCGGCGTCCTTCGACGAGGTCCTGGAGCTGCTGCACCTGGGCGGCCGGTCGCTGCCGCACGCGGTGCTGATGATGATCCCGGAGGCGTGGGAGAACCACGCCGAGATGGACCCCAAGCGCAAGGCGTTCTACCAGTTCCACGCGAGCCTGATGGAGCCGTGGGACGGCCCGGCGTGCGTCACCTTCACCGACGGTTCGCTGGTCGGAGCGGTGCTCGACCGCAACGGCCTGCGCCCGGCGCGCTGGTGGCAGACCGCCGACGACCGCGTGGTCCTGGCCAGCGAGACCGGTGTCCTGGGCGTCGACCCGTCCGAGGTGGTCGCCAAGGGCCGCCTGCAGCCGGGCCGGATGTTCCTGATCGACACCGAGCAGGGCCGCATCGTCGACGACGAGGAGTTCAAGACCGAGCTGGCCTCCGAGCACGCCTACGACGAGTGGCTGCACGCCGGTCTGCTCAACCTCGACGAGCTCGCCGACCGCGAGCACGTGGTCAGCACCCACGAGTCGGTGGTGCGCCGCCAGCTGTCCTTCGGCTACACCGAGGAGGAGCTGAGCCTGCTGCTGGCCCCGATGGCCACCGCCGGCGCCGAGCCTCTGGGGTCGATGGGCGCCGACACCCCGCCCGCTCCGCTGTCGCAGCGCTCGCGGATGCTCTACGACTACTTCGTGCAGCAGTTCGCGCAGGTCACGAACCCGCCGCTGGACGCGATCCGCGAGGAGATCGTGACGTCGGTGGCGCGGATCATGGGCCCGGAGCAGAGCCTGCTGACCCCGTCGTCGGCGTCCTGCAGGCACATCGTGCTGCCCAACCCGGTCATCGACAACGACGAGCTGGCCAAGCTCATCCACATCAACGACGACGGCGACCTGCCGGGGTTCTCCTCGGCGGTGCTCTCCGGTCTGTACGAAGTGGACGGTGGCGGTGAGGCGCTGGCGAAGGCCATCGAGCGGGTCCGCGCCGAGGCGTCCGAGGCGATCGCCGCCGGGGCGCGCGTGCTGGTGCTCTCCGACCGGGACTCCGACCACGAGCGGGCGCCGATCCCGTCGCTGCTGCTGGTGTCGGCGGTGCACCAGTACCTGATCCAGACCAAGGAACGGCTGCGCGTCGCGCTGGTCGTGGAGTCCGGTGATGCCCGCGAGGTGCACCACGTGGCCGCCCTGCTGAGCTACGGCGCGGCGGCGGTCAACCCGTACCTGGCGTTCGAGGCCATCGAGGACATGATCTCGACCGGCGAGATCTCCGGTGTGCGCCCCAAGGTCGCCATCCGCAACTACGTGCAGGCGCTGGTCAAGGGCGTGCTGAAGGTGATGTCCAAGATGGGCATCTCGACCGTCGGCGCCTACACGGCCGCGCAGGTCTTCGAGGCCGTCGGTCTGTCGCAGGAGGTCGTGGAGTCCTACTTCCTGGGCACCACCTCCAAGCTCGGCGGCGTCGGGCTCGACGAGCTGGCCGAGGAGGTCGCGCAGCGGCACCGCCGCGCCTACCCGGACAACCCGACCGAGCGCGTGCACCGCAAGCTGGAGACCGGTGGCGACTACTCCTACCGCCGCGAGGGCGAACTGCACCTGTTCACGCCGGAAACGGTGTTCCTGCTGCAGCATTCGACCAAGACCGGCCGGTACGACAAGTTCCGCGAGTACACCGCGGAGTGCGACCGGCTGGCGGCCGAGGGCGGCACCCTGCGCGGGCTCTTCGAGTTCGACAGCGGGCGCGACCCGATCGACATCGACGAGGTCGAGCCCGCCTCGGCGATCATGAAGCGGTTCTCCACCGGCGCGATGAGCTACGGCGCGATCTCCGCCGAGGCCCACGAGGTGCTGGCGATCGCGATGAACCGCATCGGCGGCAAGTCCAACTCCGGTGAGGGCGGCGAGGACGTCGACCGGCTCTACGACCCCGAGCGGCGCTCGGCGGTCAAGCAGGTCGCCTCCGGTCGCTTCGGCGTGACCAGCGAATACCTGGTCAACGCCAGCGACATCCAGATCAAGATGGCCCAGGGCGCCAAGCCCGGCGAGGGCGGTCAGCTGCCCGCGCACAAGGTGTACCCGTGGATCGCCAAGACGCGGCACTCCACGCCCGGCGTCGGGCTGATCTCGCCGCCGCCGCACCACGACATCTACTCGATCGAGGACCTGGCGCAGCTGATCCACGACCTCAAGAACGCCAACGAGCAGGCCCGCGTGCACGTCAAGCTGGTCAGCGAGGTCGGCGTCGGCACGGTCGCGGCCGGTGTGTCGAAGGCGCACGCCGACGTGGTGCTGATCTCCGGTCACGACGGCGGCACCGGTGCCGCGCCGCTGACCTCGCTCAAGCACGCGGGCACGCCGTGGGAGGTCGGACTGGCCGAGACGCAGCAGACGCTGCTGCTCAACGGCCTGCGCGACCGGATCACGGTGCAGTGCGACGGCGGTTTCAAGACCGGACGCGACGTCGTGGTCGCCGCGCTGCTCGGTGCCGAGGAGTACGGATTCGCGACCGCTCCGCTGGTCGTCGAGGGCTGCGTGATGATGCGCGTCTGCCACCTCGACACCTGCCCGGTCGGTGTCGCGACCCAGAACCCGGACCTGCGCAAGAGGTTCACCGGGCAGGTCGAGCACGTGGTGAACTTCTTCGAGTTCATCGCCCAGGAAGTGCGGGAACACCTGGCGCAGCTGGGTTTCCGGACGTTGGACGAGGCCATCGGCCAGGTCTCGGCGCTGCGGCGCGACAACGCCGTGCAGCACTGGAAGTCCCGGGGCCTGGACCTGGAGCCGGTGTTCGCCGAGCCGCGGACCCCGTACTCGCCGGTGCGCCGGAAGGTCCGCGAGCAGGACCACGGCCTCGACGAGGCGCTGGACCGCACGCTGATCCAGCTCGCCGAGGCGGCGTTGGAGGACGCCCGCCCGGTGCGGTTGCAGCTGCCGGTGCGCAACGTCAACCGCACCGTCGGCACCCTGCTGGGCGCGGAGGTGTCCCGCCGCTTCGGCGGCGACGGCCTGCCCGAGGACACCATCCACGTCGAGCTGGAGGGTTCGGCCGGCCAGTCGCTGGGCGCGTTCCTGCCCGCCGGCATCACGCTGGACATGGTCGGTGACGCCAACGACTACGTCGGCAAGGGCCTCTCCGGTGGCCGGATCGTGGTCCGCCCCGACCCGAACTCGGCGTTCCGGGCCGAGGACCAGGTCATCGCGGGCAACGTGATCGGCTACGGCGCGACCAGCGGTGAGATCTTCCTGCGCGGCCAGGTCGGCGAGCGCTTCGCCGTTCGCAACTCCGGTGCGCAGCTCGTCTGCGAGGGCGTCGGCGACCACGCCTTCGAGTACATGACCGGCGGCCGGGCGATCGTGCTCGGCGGCACCGGCCGCAACGTCGGCGCCGGCATGTCCGGCGGCATCGCCTACGTGCTGGACCTGGACCCGGTGCGGGTGAACACCGCGATGGTCGACCTCAAGCCGTTGAGCACCAAGGAGCTCAAGTGGCTGCACGATGTCGTGCGGCAGCACCACGAGCTGACCGGGTCGGCGGTGGCCGCGTCGCTGCTGGGCGACTGGCCGCGGCGCTCGGCGGCGTTCACGAAGGTGATGCCGCGCGATTTCCAGCGGGTCCTGGACGCCATGCGGATGGCCAAGATCGAGGGCCGGGACGTCAACGAGGTGATCATGGAGGCTTCCCGTGGCTGACCCCAAGGGTTTTCTGAAGCACTCGCGGGCCGACGCGCCGAAGCGTCCCACCGATGAGCGGCTGGGCGACTGGCACGAGGTCTACGCCGCGCTGTCCACCGAGGACCGCAACGCGCAGGTCTCCACCCAGGCCGCCCGCTGCATGGACTGCGGGATCCCGTTCTGCCACTCGGGTTCCGCGGGCTGCCCGCTGGGCAACCTGATCCCGGAGTGGAACAACATGGTCCGCCGCGGCCAGTGGGAGATGGCCAGCGACCGGCTGCACGCGACCAACAACTTCCCGGAGTTCACCGGCAAGTTGTGCCCGGCGCCGTGCGAAGCCGGTTGCGTGCTGGCGATCTCGCCGGAGGCCGGGGGAGCGGTGGCGATCAAGCGGGTCGAGGAGACCATCGCCGAGGTCGGCTGGGAGAACTCCTACGTCTCCCCGCGCATCACCGAGGAGCACACCGGCAAGCGGGTCGCCGTGGTCGGTTCCGGCCCGGCGGGCCTGGCCGCCGCGCAGCAGCTGACCCGCGCGGGCCACGAGGTGACCGTCTACGAGCGCGACGACCGCATCGGCGGGCTGCTGCGCTACGGGATCCCCGAGTTCAAGATGGAGAAGTCGGCCCTCGACCGGCGTCTGGCGCAGATGCGCGAGGAGGGCACGAAGTTCGTCACCGGCTGCGAGGTCGGCGCCGACCTGACCGTGGACGACCTGCGCGCCGGTCACGACGCGGTGGTGCTCGCGGTGGGCGCGCTGCGCGGCCGCGACGACACCACCATCCCGGGCCGCGAGCTCGACGGCGTGCACCTGGCGATGGAGCACCTGGTCCCGGCCAACAAGGAGCTCGAAGGTGATGGCCCGACGCCGATCTCGGCCGAGGGCAAGCACGTCATCATCCTCGGCGGCGGCGACACCGGCGCCGACTGCTACGGCACCGCGACCCGCCAGGGCGCCCTGTCGGTGACCCAGCTGGACAACTACCCGCAGCCGCCCGGCGAGCGCGACGACGACCTCTCGCCGTGGCCGGTCTGGCCGTACGTCCTGCGCACCTACCCGGCGCACGAGGAGGCCGGTGAGCGCAAGTTCGCGGTCGCCATCGAGTCCTTCGTCGGCGACGCCGAGGGCCGGGTCCGCGCGGTGCGGCTGCGGCACGTCGAGGTCAGCCGTGACGAGAACGGGCGCCGCCAGGTGGTTCCGGTCTCCGACGAGGTCGAGGAACTGCCCTGCGACCTCGCGCTGCTGGCGATCGGTTTCGAGGGCGTCGAGCGCATGGCGCTGCTCGACGGGCTGGGCATCGAGCTCACCAAGCGCGGCACGATCGGCTCCGGGTCGAACTGGGAGACCACCGCTCCGGACGTGTTCGTCTGCGGTGACGCCCACCGCGGCGCGTCGCTGGTCGTCTGGGCCATCGCCGAAGGCCGCTCGGTCGCGCACGCGGTGGACAGCCACCTGATGGGAACCTCCGAACTCCCGTCCCCGGTCCACCCCACGGCCCTGCCGCTGGCGGTCTGACCCGACCATTCGACGAAAACCCCGGCAATCTCCGAACGATTGCCGAGGTTTTCGTCGTCCGGACGCTTCGTCGGCGTGGGGATTCGTTCTGCTGCTCGGGCTTCGAGTGCGGTAGTTCACGGGGCTGTCTTGGTGAAGTGGCCTCGTGCGAGCTCGTTGATCCCTGGCATCCCTGTCGATCTTCGAGGGCACCGGCAAGTGTCCACAATGGATGGGGAGAGCGCGTGGACTTCCGGAAGAGTTCGGGTGGGTTGCTGGGTGCGTCCGTGTGGATCGCGCTCGGCTGCGCCGGGATTTGCGTGTTCGTCGAGGCCGTGACCGGGGAAACGGGGGTGCGCATCCCCTACTTCCTGGTCCTGGCGCCGGTCGCTGTCGTGATCGGGCTGGTCAAGCTCATCAGGAGCCTGCTGCGGTCGCTGACGGTGCGGATCGATGAGCGCGGCATCCTGATCCACCACTCCGCGCAGCGGGCGAAGGTGGAGCTGGGCTGGCAGTACGTCGCCGCCGTCTCGGTGACGCAGCTGCCCACGCCGAAGGATCCGCGCAGCACCGCCACCTACCTGGCGGTGTGGACCCAGGGCGGGGTCAACCCGGGGCGTGCCGCCGGAGTGGGCGTTCCACAACGACGGCTGGACCGGGTACCGGCTGATCGCGCTCGACGACATCCGCGAGAGCTCCGAGCAGGTCACGCAGGCGCTGCAGCACTGCGCGGCGCCGGTGCTGCGCTGAGGCTCACTCGAAGGAGCGGGCCAGGCTGGGCGGCAGTGCGCCGGAGTGCACGATGCCCAGGCGTTGGGTGGCGCGGGTCAGGGCCACGTAGAGGTCGTTGAGACCCCGGTCTGAGGATTCGGCCACCACCTGGGGTTCGACCAGCAGGACCGCGTCGAACTCCAGGCCCTTGGCCTCGTCCACGGTCAGCAGCACCACCGGGGCCTCCAGATCGTCGGGCCGGGTGCCCACGACGGCCTCCGGCAACGCCTCCGCGAGCCCCGGCCCGATCTCGGCGAGCAGTTCCGGCGGCAACAGCACCGCCAGCCTCCCGTCGGCGACCTCCGCCAGCTCTTCCGACACCACTTCGGGAAGCTCGGCGACCAGGTCCGCGCGCGAGATCTGCTGCGTCCAAGGCAGGTTCCCGGTCGTGCGGACCGAGTGCGGCGGCTCCAGGTCGGTGTCCATATCGGACAGAACTTCTGCGGCGACGTCCATGATCTCCGCCGGGGTCCGGTAGTTGACCGTCAGCTCCGCCAGCTTCCAGCGGTCCTGAACGTGCGGTGAGAGGACGTCGTCCCAGGACTGGGTTCCGCCCAGGGCGCCGGTCTGGGCCACGTCGCCGACCAGCGTCATCGACCGGCTCGGGCAGCGGCGCATCAGCACCCGCCAGGCCATCTCCGAGAGCTCTTGCGCCTCGTCGACGATGACGTGACCGAACGTCCAGGTGCGGTCCTCGGCGGCGCGCTCGGCGGCGGTCAGGTCGCTGCGGGTGCGGAACCGCTCGGCCAGCAGCTCCGCGTCGAGCACGTCGGAGACCCGCAGCCGCTCCTCGTCGGCGATCTCCTCGTCCTGCTCCATGATGTGCAGAACGCCTTGCGCGTAGGCGAGTTCCTCGCGCTCCGCGCGTTCGCGGTCGGCGCGCTCCTGCGCGTCGTCCTCGCCGAGCAGTTCGGCGATCTCGTCGAGCAGCGGGACGTCGGCCGGGGTCCACGGCGAGCCCGCCGGGCGGGACAGGGCGTCGCGCTCGGCGTCGTCGAGCACCTTCGCGGTGGCGGCGGCCAGGCGTTCCGGGGAGCTCAGCAGCTCGTCGAGCAGCAGCTGCGGGGTCAGCTCCGGCCACAGCTCGTCGAGCGCGCGGGCCACCTGGGGGTCGGCGCGCAGCTCCACGTTGATCTCGTCGAGGTCGCGCCGGTCCAGCAGCTCCCGGCCGAGCCGGTCGGCGACCTGCATCGTCAGCGCGCGGAACATCTCGTCGCGGAACACCCTGCGCGCCAGGTTGTGCGGACGCCGGGTGCGGCGGGCGCGGGAGCGCGCGGCGGTGGCGTCCTTGCGGAGCAGGTGGAGCGGCTCGCGGTCGAAGGTGACCTCGACGCGGTCGCGAGGGACCTGCTGCCGGTCGCGGACGGCCGCGTTGAGCACGTCGGTCATGCTCGGCCGGCCCTTGATCTCGGCGACCTGCGCGGATTCCGTTCCGGTGGCGGTGATCCCGGGGTACAGACCGCCCACAGTGGACAGCAGCACGCCGGTCTCGCCCAGCGAGGGCAGCACCTGGCCGATGTAGTGCAGGAACGTCGGGTTCGGCCCGACGACCAGCACACCGCGCTTGGACAGCTGCTCGCGGAACGTGTACAGCAGGTAGGCGGCGCGGTGCAGCGCGACGGCGGTCTTGCCGGTGCCCGGCCCGCCCTGCACGACCAGCACGCCGTTCATGCCCGCGCGGATGACGCGGTCCTGCTCGGCCTGGATCGTGGAGACGATGTCCTGCATCTGGCCGGTGCGCCGGGCGTCCAGCCGCGCCAGCAGCGTCGCCTCGCCCGCCAGGCCCAGATCGCTTCCCTGCTCGGCGGCGTCGAGGTCGAGGATCTCGTCCTCGTAGTCGAGGACCTTGCGCCAGCTGGTCTTGAGGTGCCTGCGGCGCTGCACGCCGTCGCGCGCGGCGGCCGTGGCCAGGTAGAACGGGCGGGCGGCCGGTGCGCGCCAGTCCAGCAGCAGCGGCTCGTACTCGTTGTCCTCGTCGAACAGGCCGATCCTGCCGACGTGGAAGGTCTCGCCGCCGTCGAGATCCAGGCGTCCGAAGCACATCCCGTGCTCCACCGCGCTGAGCTGGGTGAGCTTGTCGGTGTACATCCGGGTGGAGATGTCGCGCTCCGTGCGGGCCTGGGGCGGACCGCCGCTGTCGCGCAGCGTGTCCTTGAGCCGCTGGGTCGTCTCCGCTCGGAGGTCGTCGAGCTTGCCGTACAGCACGTTCAGGTAGCGCTGCTCGGCCGCGATCTCATCGGTGCGGACGGTTTCCCGATCAACTCGGGCGTCGGACAATTCGCCACCTCATGCCAGGCGCGGACAAGACAACCGGGCCGCAAGGCCCGACCTGCCAATATACCGCCTCTCCCAGCCCGGGGTCCCCCGTCGCGCCCCGACCCCGCGGTGCCGGCCGCGCGCGGGATCTCAGTGGAAATCAGAGACCCGAATTCCACTGAGATCGGGATTCCGATTTCCACTGAAATCCGGTCACCCAGGTCTGGGGAGGTCCCGGGTGACCGGTTGATGGGGGTGGGGGACGGAGGAGTTGATGGG
>NZ_SMKS01000105.1:0-12436 GCF_004348435.1 Saccharopolyspora terrae
CGCCCACCCGGTCCCGTCAGGACCGCCACCGCCGGTACCGTGGCGTGAGCCGGTAGGTGCTGAGGGTCACGAACCCGGAGCGCCCGACGGCCCGGAACCGGATCACCAGCGAAAACGCCTGTGAGAAGGGCCCGGATCACCGTGGCCTCCGGCCCGGGCGGGGTAGCCTCGAAACCGGTCCTACCGATCTTTTCGACTTCGGACCTACGCCCACACGGCGTCGGCTAGGCTGCCGTATCGCGGTTCGGTAGCAACCCGAGTCGTGCTTTGAACGTGTACTTGTGGGGGGCCAAAGCCGGTCCGCCTAATCCGCCGGTGTTCGGTGGGGCAACGTCCGGGATCCCCGGGGTGCGGCCGCCGCTGGGCATCGATAGCAGTACGGGGAGACGTCGGTGAGCGACGAAGGTCGCCTGGTCGCCGGACGCTACCGGGTGCAGCGACGCATCGGCAGTGGCGCGATGGGCGTGGTGTGGGAGTGTGTTGACGAGCGCCTGCACCGCACCGTTGCGGTCAAGCAGTTGCTGTTGCAGCCCGGTCTTGATCCGGGAGAAGCCGAGGAAGCGCGGCAACGGGCAATGCGAGAGGGCCGGATCGCGGCCCGGCTCCAGCACTCGAACGCGATCTCGGTGTACGACGTGGCCGAGGACGAGGGGCAACCGGTCCTCGTCATGGAGTACCTGCCGTCGACGAGCCTGGCAGCGATGATGTCCGACCACGGCCCGCTGCCGCCGCGCGAGGTCGCGCGGATCGGTGCGGAGGTCGCGTCGGCTCTCGGTGCCGCGCACGCCGCGGGGGTGGTGCACCGCGACATCAAGCCGGGCAACATCCTGCTCGGCGACAACGGCCAGGTGAAGATCACCGACTTCGGCATCTCGCGGGCCCAGGGCGACGTGCAGGTCACCAAGACCGGCATGCTCGCCGGGACGCCCGCCTACCTGTCGCCGGACGTGGCGATGGGCCAGGAGCCGACCCCGGCCTCGGACGTGTTCTCCCTCGGAGCCACGCTCTACGCCGCCATCGAGGGCCACCCGCCGTTCGGCCTCAACGAGAACACGCTGGCGCTGCTGCACGCCGTGGCCGCGGGCAAGATCGAGCCGCCGCAGCAGGCGGGCCCGATGGCCCAGCCGCTGATGGCGATGATGGCCGCCCGCGTGCAGGACCGGCCGGACATGGCGCAGTCCCGCGAGATGCTGCAGGCCGTGGCCGACGGGGGCTCGGTGAACTCCATCCCCACGATGGCCGCGCCGATCCCGCCCGCGCTGGCACCGGAGGCCCCGGACAACGCGACGAGCGTGATGGGCTCGGGCGCCGCGGCGGGCACCACGGTCGCCTACTACGAGGACGACCCGTACTCCGAGCGGCCCTACGAGGACGCCACGTCGTACATGGGCGCCGACACGCGTGCCGACTCGGCCGCCTACGAGGAGCCCCGGCGCAGCAAGCGCCCGGTGATCATCTCGGCGATCGCGCTGGTCGCGGTCGCGGTGATCGCGGTGCTGGTCACCTCGGCGCTGCGCGGTCCGGAACCGCCGCCGCAGCAGCCCGCGAACCAGCCGACCGAGGCCCCGCAGGTCCCGCCCCCGCCGCCGGAGACCACCACCGAGGAGGAGACGAGCACCAAGCAGACCCGCACCTCCACGCGGGAGACGCAGAGCTCGTCCGAGGAGACCCCCACCTCCGCGGAGGAACCGACGTCCACTCCGAGCGAGCCGACGTCGAGCGACGACGCGCCGACCTCGCAGCGGCCGACCCGGACCAGCACCACCCAGAGCGGCAGCGTCACCACGCAGTGAGGTAGACCCGATCCAGGTCAACGTCCCGCGGCCGGGGTGCTCATCGACAGGTGAGCGCCCCGGCCGCAGGCGCATTTCGGCCCCGGGGTGCTGCCTGGAAGTCATGGCCCAGTAACGTGGTTGCGGGCGTGACACCGTCGGGTGAAGCCGGCAGCGGGGAGTCGTTCCGTCCTCAGTGCAAACGAAAATCAGGCAGTCCTTAGACAGGCGAGCCCCGTCGGGCGAGCCAGTACCAGGAGACACCGGTGAGCGCCGAAGGTCGTTTGATCGCGGGCCGGTACCGCTTGCAGCAAAAGATCGGTAGCGGCGCCATGGGCGTGGTGTGGAAGGCCGTGGACGAGCGCCTCCACCGCACGATCGCCGTCAAGCAACTGCTGCTGCAGCCCGGTTACACCCCCGAAGAAACCGAGGAAGCACGTCAGCGGTCGATGCGCGAGGGCCGCATCGCCGCCCGGCTCCAGCACCAGAACGCCATCGTGGTGTTCGACGTGGCCGAGGACGAGGGCCAGCCGGTGCTGGTCATGGAGTACCTGCCCTCGACGAGCCTGGCCGCGGTGATCGACGAGCAGGGCGTGCAGCCGCCGATGCGGGTGGCCCGCATCGCCGTCCAGGTCGCCGGGGCGCTCGCCGCCGCGCACATGGCCGGCATCGTCCACCGAGACCTCAAGCCGGGCAACATCCTGCTCGGCGAGAACGACCTCGCCAAGATCACCGACTTCGGCATCTCACGCGCCATCGGCGACGTCGCGGTCACCAAGAGCGGCATCCTCGCCGGCACCCCCGCCTACCTGGCGCCGGAGGTCGCGCTGGGCCGCGACCCGGCGCCCGCTTCGGACGTGTTCTCGCTGGGTTCGACGCTGTACGCGGCGATCGAGGGTGGCCCGCCGTTCGGCACCGACGAGAACGCGATCAGCCTGCTGCACCGGGTCGCGCGCGGCCAGTTCGAGCCGCCGCGCCAGGCCGGGCCGATGACCCCGGTGCTGATGCAGATGCTGTGCCCGGACCCGGTCGACCGGCCGACGATGGCGCACACCCGCGACCTGCTGCAGGCCGTGCTCGACGGCCGCCCTGTGCCCAACGCGGCTCCGGGCGCCGGTGCGGGCTGGCAGCGCCAGCAGCAGGCTCCCGCACCTGCCCAGCACGGTGCCGGTCCGACGATGGCGTACCAGGGCGGCATGGGCGGCGGCGCGAACCCGCCCACCCGCGTGGGCGCCGCAGGTCCGGTGGCCGCGGCCGCTCCGCCGCGTCGCGGTGGCAAGCAGGTCGCGCTGTGGATCGTGGCGATCGTGGTGGCGATCCTGGTCGGCGTGCTCGCCGCGAACGCCTTCGGCTCCGGCTCGCGGAACCAGGGCGCTCCGTCGTCCGCCCCCGTGCCGCCGCCGGCCGCGCCGCCCGCGCCGACGAGCTCGGCCACGCCGACGACCACGAAGTCGTCGGCGCCGACGAGCAGTCACGCCCCGACGTCGAGCGCGACGAGCACCAACAAGCAGGTGACCAAGGAAGAGCTGGTCTCCACGGTCAAGAAGTACTACAAGCTGGTGCCCAAGGACCTCGACGAGGCCTGGGAGCTGCTCGGGCCGAGCCTCCAGTCGCAGGGCAAGGAGCGCTACCAGGCGTTCTGGAAGCAGATCGACGACGTCAAGATCATCGGTGAGCCGGTGCAGTCCGGCGCCAACGTCGTGGTCACCCTGCAGTTCACCAAGGACGGCAAGAAGAGCACGGAGATGCACGTCCTGGGCATGGTCGCCAACACCGACGGAGACGCCCTCATCAACACCGACAACCGCAGCTGATCAGGCCGCGATCTCGGTCAGGCAGTCGATCAGGGACCGCGCAGCGGGCAGGTCGGCGACGGCTTCGCGGACGGCGATGTGGAGGCGGCGGACCGGCTCCGGGTTGGTGACCGGGCGGATCTCCACGTCCGGGTGCACCACGTTCAGCCCCAGCTGCGGCACCAGGGCGACGCCCAGTCCCGCCGCGACGAAGCTCTGCGCGGAGTAGGTGCTGTCGGTCTCCAGCGCGACGCGAGGGGTGAAACCGGCGCTGGCGTAGGCGTCGAGGAGCAGCCGCGAGCAGATCCCGCCGCTGGTCACCGCGCTGTTGATCCAGGAGTCGTCGGCCATCTTCGCCATGTCGACGCTGCTTTGCTCGACCTGCGGGTGGGAGCGGGGCAGCACCACGCGGTACGGGTCGTCGGCCAGGTGCACCAGCCGCACGCCGTGCCGCTGCGGCACCGCGTCGCCGAGCACGATGACCGCCAGGTCCGCCTCCCCGGCGACGACGTCGTCGAGCAGGCCCTCCTCCTGCAGCTGCAGATCCAGCTGCACCTCGGGGTGCTCGGCGCGGAACTTGGCGACCGCCTGCGGGATCAGGCCGACGGCCGCGGTGGTGAAGAACCGCACACGCAGCAGCCCGGTCCGACCCGCGCGGATGTCGGCGAGCTCGACCTCGGTCTCGTTGAGCACCTCGGAGATCCGCCCCGCCCGCTCGGCGAGCAACGTGCCCGCCGGGGTGGGGCGCAGGCCGCGACCGGCCTTCTCCAGCAGCGGGGTCCCGGCCTCCTTCTCCAGCGTGGACAGCTGCTGGCTGATGGCCGAAGGGGTGAACCCGAGGTTGGACGCGGCGGCGCTCACCGAACCACTGGTGACCACCGCGCGCAGGACCTGCATCCGCCGGACGTCGAGCATGCCGCCGATGCTACAGCATTCCTTAACGGTTCGTTGAGATTAATTCGCTTGTCCTTACTCCTCGGCTTTTGCAAGCTGGACTCACCAACTCGACGGCACTGGGGAGCAGCGATGAACAACCCGACCAGCTATCTGCGACTGGGCGCGCTCGCGCTCTTCTGGGGAGCGAGCTTCCTGCTGATCAAGCTCGGCCTCGAAGCCCTGTCACCGACGCAGATCGCGCTGGGCCGCATCGTGCTGGGCGCGCTGACCCTGCTGGCGATCTGCGCGGTGCGCGGGCTGCGCATCCCGGGCGACCGGAACCTGTGGCGGCACATCGCCGTCGCCGCCGTGTTCGCCAACGCGCTGCCGTGGGTGCTGCTGGCCGTCGGCGAGCAGAGCGTCGAGTCCGGACTAGCCGGCGTCCTCAACGCGACTACTCCACTGTGGACCGTTCTGTTCGGGCTGCTGGCCGGGCGTGAGGCGCTGCCACCGCGTCGTGCCGCGGGACTGCTGATCGGATTCCTCGGCGTGCTGGTCATCTTCGCCCCCTGGCAGGGCGGCGCGATGCTCGGCTGGGGCGTGCTCGCGTGCGTCGCCGCGTCGGCGAGCTACGGCATCGGATTCGTCTACACAGGACGGTTCATCACCGGTCGGGGCACGCCGCCGCTGGCCCTGGCGAGCATGCAGCTCACCGCCGCGATCGGGTTCTCGCTGCTCGCGCTGCCGATCGACGGGCTGCGGATGGTGCACTGGGATCCGGTGGCCCTGCTGGCGGTCCTCGCGCTCGGCGTCGTCGGCACGGGCATCGGCTTCGCGCTGAACTACCGGCTGATCGGCGACGAAGGAGCCACCACGGCGTCCACCGTCACCTACATCATGCCGATCTTCTCGGTGCTGCTCGGCTGGCTCCTGCTCGGCGAGCAGCTCCCGTTCCGCGTCCTGCTCGGCATGGCAGTGGTCCTGCTCGGCGTCGCCCTGACCCACCGCAAGAGCTCAGGCCCCTCGATCACCGCCCGCCTCTGGACGGCCTTCAACCGAGCCTCGCACCTCTACGCAGACCTAGCCACGAACCACCCGATGAAGTGACAAGCCCTCCAGCCCAGCACCCGGGACGTCGCGCGACGTCCCGGGCTCCGTCACAGCTTTCGAATTTCGCGCGAAATTCGACCCCGAACTTCCGCCCTCGAATTTCGCGCGAAATTGGAATGGCCGGAGCCCTGAACTGCGAAGACACGCCCGGGCGTGGGGGGATTCGAATTTCGCGCGAAATTGGAATGCTGCGAGACCGGGCGGAGCTGCGCGAGGAGTGCGAGGAGCTCAGACCAGACGTCGGTCTGAGGCCCAGCGGGAGAGTTCGTAGCGGTTGGAGAGCTGGGTCTTGCGCAGGACGCTGGAGACGTGGGTTTCCACGGTCTTGACCGAGATGAACAGCTCGGACGCGATCTCCTTGTAGGCGTAGCCGCGCGCCAGCAGCCGCAGGACCTCCCGCTCCCGCCGGGTGAGCAGGTCCAGCTCGGGGTCACCGACGGGTGCCGCGTTCGGGCCCTCGGAGAAGGCGTCGAGGACGAAACCGGCCAGGCGCGGCGAGAACACCGCGTCCCCGGCCTTGACCCGGGAGATCGCGTCCACCAGCTCGTGTCCGGAGATCGTCTTGGTGACGTAGCCGCGGGCGCCGCCCCGGATGACCGCTATGACGTCCTCGGCCGCGTCGGAGACCGACAGTGCCAGGAAGACGATCTCGCTCTTGTCCTCACCAGACTGGGCGCGGACCTGCCGGAGGACTTCGGCACCGCCGCCGTCGGGCATGTGGACGTCGAGCAGCACGACCTCGGGCCGGTAGTGGCCGATCCCGGCCACGGCCTCGGCGACCGAGCCCGCTTCGCCGACCACCTCGACGGCGTCGGCGGCGGCGAGCTCGGCGCGCACCCCGGCGCGGAACAGCGCGTGGTCGTCGACGAGGAACACCCGGACCGGGCCGGACTCCTCGGTGGCTTCACCGGTCACAACATCCTCCGCAACGTCGTTTCCCCTGGCAGACTACGCTTCACGCCGCCGACCTGGGCATTTCCATGGCCACCTCGGTGCCCTGACCGGGCGAGGTGCGCACCTTGACCTTCCCGCCGTGCCGCTGCATGCGGCCCCGGATCGAATCGGCCAGCCCGTGCCGGTCGTCGGGAACGGCGTCCGGGTCGAACCCGGCACCGCGGTCGCGCACGAACACCGACACCAGTTCCGGCTCGACCTCCGCGTAGGCGCTGACCTCGCTGACCCCGGCGTGCTTGGCCGCGTTGACCAGCGCTTCCCGGGCCGCGTTGAGCTGGGCGGTGAGCCGGTCGTCGACCTCGCAGTCTCCGACGACGACCTGCTGCACGGTGATCGCGAAGTGGTCCTCCACCTCACCGCAGATCCGCGCCACCTCGGCGGCGAAGGTCCCCTTGCTCGCCACCTCGGTCTCGGTTCCGTAGCCGTCCGGGCCGTAGAGCCAGCCGCGCAGCTCGCGCTCCTGCCCCCGGGCGAGCCTGCGGACCTCGCGCTCGGAATCGGCCTGCTTCTGGATCAGCGCCAGCGTCTGCAGCACCGAATCGTGCAGGTGCGCGGCGATCTCGGCGCGCTCCTGGGAGCGGATGCGGCTGGCCCGCTCCACGTTGAGGTCGCGCACCAGGCGCACCCACCAGGGCACGGTGAGCACGGCGACGCCGACCAGCGTGGCGCCGGAGGCGAGCAGCCCGGTCGGCAGCGCGTCCAGCGAGGTCGTGCTGCCCACCAGCAGCGCCATGCCGAGCACCACCAGCACCGCACCGGACAGGACGCGGATCCAGGCGCTGCGCGCACCCGATCCCAGCAGGGCGCCCGCGACCCCGGAGCGGGCTCCCTGCCGCCAGCGGCGGCGCTGCGAGTCGTCGGCCTCCCGCCACACGACGGCCGCGCCCACCAGGGCGACGACCAGCGGAACGGTCAGCCAGGCCGGCATCGACAGCACGGCGCCGAAGGCGACCAGCGCACCGACGCCGAGCAGCACGATCCCGAATCCCTGCTGCCACTCCTGCCTCGTCGCCGGGCGCGAGCCGCCGCCCTGGGGGACGAACGCCCACAGCAGCGCGTAGGCGAGGATCCCGGCACCGCCCAGGGCCGAGAGGATCGCGAAAGTCATCCGCACCCACAGCACCCGGACGCCCAGGTGCTCGGCCACGCCCGCGCTCACCCCGGCCAGCAGCCGCCCGTCGCGGGTCCGGCGCAGCGGCGGGTGAGCGGGGTGCACCTCGTCGGCGGAGGGGCTCACGACGTTCAGCCGGTCGGTCCGCAGCGGGTTCACCTTGTGCTGAGCGCGCGGAGTCTTCTCGTCGGGGGCCATCACGTCATCGATGGTCACACGGTCGAGGGCCGCCAGGCATCAGGGACTGCCCTGACAAACCCGGAAACGGGCCGGTTCCGGGTCGCACTCAGGGGCGTCCCCGATACCCGCGAACCGCGCCGGATCGGATAGTGGTCGGTATGAACAGCACGCAGCAAGCCGGTGGTGTCGAGGCCACCGTGCGCGACTTCTGGGCCACCCGGCCCGTCCGCCCGACCGCCGGGAGCAAGGTGGCGGGCGTGTCGGCGGCGATCGGGCGGCGCTACGGCGTCGACCCGATCCTCGTGCGCGTCTCCTTCGTGGTGCTCACCTGCTACGGCGGCGCCGGCATCGTCCTGTACATGCTGGGCTGGCTGCTGTTCCCGAAGGAGGCCGCGCCGCTGCCCGGCCAGACGACGCCGAGCCGCGAACCCACCCGGACCTGGATCGCGGCCGTGCTGGTGGTCCTGCTGTTCCCCGGGATGCTGTGGATGATCAACTCGATGGCGGTGCTGGGGCTGGCCGCGGGTCCGATCGCGCTGTACTTCCTGCACCGCAACCAGGGCGACCGCCAGGTCACCGGGACCGAGAACCCACCGCCGCAGGCCACGCCGACCGGCGAGAACACCTGGGTCTACCCGGGAGTGGCGCGGCAGCAGCAAACCCCTCCCGCGTGGGACCCGCTGGGGGCCGCGCCGTTCGCGTGGGACCTCCCGGAACCGCACGAGCCCGAACCTCCGGAACCCGAGCACCGAGGCTTCCGCTGGTACAACCCGGCCGCGCTGCTGGTCACGTTCGTGTGCACGACGGTCATCGCGTCGCTGAGCGCGCCGGCCTACTTCGTGCTGGCGACCGCGCTCGGGCTGCTGGGCGCGGCGATGGTGATCGGTGCGTTCCTGCGCGTGGGCCGCTGGCCGATCGTGATCGCCGTGCCGCTGACGATGATCGCCCTGCTCGCCTCGGTGGTGCACCAGGGCCGGATCAGCGACGTGGACGTCGAGGACTTCGGCGTCGGCGACGTGCAGTCCGCCCCCGCCTCGATCTCGGAGGTGTCGCCGAGCTACGAGCGCTCGGCCGGAACGATCGACCTCGACCTGTCCCAGCTGCAGATCAGCAGCGGCCAGGTCGTGCGCACCGGCGCCCACGTGGGCGCGGGTCACGTCCAGATCCGGGTTCCCTCCGCTGTGGACGTCCGGGCTGAGTGCGGGGCGGACGTGGGCGAGGTCAACTGCCTGAACCGGTACGCCAACGGCCGGGGCCTGCGCCAGTCGATCACCGACCAGGGCCCGGACGGGCCCGGCGGCGGGGAAATCGTGCTCACCGCGACGGCGGGCACCGGAAACGTGGAGGTCATCCGTGACTGACGAGAGCAAGCCCTACGACGGCCCCGACCCGATCCTGCTGATCGCCGGCACCATCTCGGCGATCATCGCCGCCGCCGTCGCGCTCGACCTGGAGAGCCAGCTGCAGTGGATCCTGGCCGGCGCCGCGGTGCTCGTGGGGGTCGTGCTCCTGGTCATCTCGCTGCGCAAGCGCAGCGACTGAGATTCCCAGTTGTGCCGCGTTTTTCGCGTCCGAGGGTGAACTTCTCCGGGAATTTTTCCCGTTCCTGCTCCGAACGCCGATCTGTACTCTTCCAAAACTCGCCAACACCACCCGGGTGCGGTGCCGGTCTGCTGATACTGCGGTCTTGATCGATCCGAACAGCGTTGCTCCCCACAATCCCCGCAAGGAGCTGCCATGACCAGGAACCGCGCGCTCGCCGGCGGTGCCGTGCTCGCCCTGTTCGTCTCGCTCCCGTCCGCCGCCGCGGCGAACCCGAGCGAGGCGCCCCAGGACGTCAAGCCGCGCGCCGAGGTCTTCTTCGACGACTTCTCCGGTAGCGAGCTCGACCGCTCGAAGTGGCAGGTCGAGGTGACGGGCGAGAACTTCGGCACCGTCAACAACGAGCAGCAGGCGTACGTCGACTCGCCTGAGACGATCTACATCGACCACGACGGGGGCACCGGTGCCCAGAACGGCGCCTTGGCGCTGCACCCGCGCTTCAAGCAGGGCTTCCAGGCGCCCGACGGCGGCACCTACGACTTCGTGTCGGGCCGGGTGAAGACCGAGGACAAGTACGAGTTCACCTACGGCAGCTACTCCGCGCGCATCAAGCTGCCGGAGAACGCCACGGCTTCCGGTCTGTGGCCCGCCTTCTGGTCGCTGGGCACCAGCATCAACGAGGGCAAGCCGTGGCCTGCGTGCGGCGAGGTCGACGTGATGGAGCACGTCGGCGAGCCGTGGACGAGCTCGGCCATGCACGGCCCCGAGTACAACGGCAACACGCCGATCACCCACCAGCAGAACTTCGAGGGCAAGGACCCGGCCGACTGGCACACCTACCGGGTGGACTGGACGCCGGAGGGCTTCACCTTCTTCCTCGACGACACCCAGACCTACCAGGTCACCAGGGCCGAGTTCGACGCCAACGGATGGACCTGGGTCTTCGACGACCCGCAGTTCATGATCCTGAACTTCGCCCTCGGCGGCCAGTACCCGCAGGGCGTCAACGGCGTCACCGAGCCCTACCCGGGCCTCCCCCAGGAGAGCGTCGACAAGGTCAAGAACGGAACGGCCCGCTACCTAGTCGACTGGGTCAAGGTCGAGCAGTGAGGCAGTAGCAGCAATTGATGCGAAGAGGGCCCTTCTGACCAGATCAGAAGGGCCCTCTCACGTCAGGCAAGCACCGAAGGTGCTTTCTCAGTACCCCACGCACGCAATCGGCACCGCCGCGGGTTCTGAGCGGCTCTCTGGGGAGGACAGCCGTAGCGCCGCGTATATCTCAGATCCCGGAGCCAGAGAGCCGCTCAGGTTCCGCTACCCGCACCGCTCAGCAGAAAGACCACGGAGCATTGGGAGAAACTCACTCCCACTCGATGGTGCCCGGCGGCTTGGACGTGACGTCCAGGGTCACCCGGTTGACGTCCGCGACCTCGTTGGTGATGCGGGTGGAGATCTGCTCCAGGACGTCGTAGGGCAGCCGGGTCCAGTCCGCGGTCATCGCGTCTTCGCTGGACACCGGCCGCAGCACAACCGGGTGGCCGTAGGTGCGGCCGTCACCCTGCACGCCGACGGAGCGGACGTCGGCCAGCAGCACCACCGGGCACTGCCAGATGTCGCGGTCCAGGCCGGCGGCGGTGAGCTCCTCGCGGGCGATGGCGTCGGCGGCGCGCAGCGTCTCCAGCCGGCCCGGGGTGACCTCGCCGATGATGCGGATACCCAGGCCGGGGCCGGGGAACGGCTGCCGGTGCACGATGGTCTCGGGCAGGCCCAGTTCCAGGCCGACCCGGCGAACCTCGTCCTTGAACAGCGCGCGCAGCGGCTCGACCAGCGAGAACTGCAGGTCTTCGGGGAGCCCGCCGACGTTGTGGTGGCTCTTGATGTTGGCCGCGCCGGAACCGCCGCCGGACTCCACGACGTCCGGGTAGAGGGTGCCCTGCACCAGGAAGTCGATGTGGTCGCCCTCGGCACCGGCTTCGGCCTGCAGGTCGCGGGCGGCCTGCTCGAAGACGCGGATGAACTCGCGACCGATGATCTTGCGCTTCTCCTCGGGGTCGGTGACCCCGGCGAGCGCGCCCATGAACCGGTCGACGGCGTCGATGGTCACCAGCCGGACGCCGGTGGCGGCGACGAAGTCCCGCTCGACCTGCGCCCGCTCGCCCGAGCGCAGCAGGCCGTGGTCGACGAACACGCAGGTCAGCTGGTCACCGATGGCGCGCTGGACGAGCGCGGCGGCAACGGCGGAGTCCACGCCGCCGGACAGGCCGCAGATCGCGCGGCGGTCGCCGACCTGCTCGCGGATCGCGGCGACGGTGTCGTCGACGATGGACGAGGTCGTCCACTGCGGGCGGACCCCGGCGATCTCGTGCAGGAAGCGGCGCAGGACCTCCTGGCCGTGCGGGGAGTGCACGACCTCGGGGTGGTACTGCACGCCCGCCAGCCGGCGCTCGACGTTCTCGTACGCGGCGACCGGGGTGTCCTTGGTGCCCGCGGTGACCTGGAAGCCCTCGGGGGCCTTGCTCACCGAGTCGCCGTGGCTCATCCACACCGGGTGGTGGCCGGGCAGGTCGTTGTGCAGCCGACCGCCGTCACCGCTGATCTCGACCTCGGTGCGGCCGTACTCGCGGGTGCCGGTGTGCTCGACGGTGCCGCCGAGCGCGGCGGTCATCGCCTGGAATCCGTAGCAGATGCCGAACACCGGGATCCCGGCGTTGAACAGCTCGGGATCCACCTGCGGCGCACCGTCGGCGTAGACGCTGGAGGGGCCGCCGGAGAGGACGATCGCCGCGGGATTGCGGGCGGCGATCTCGGACACCGGGGTGTCGTGCGGCACGACCTCGGAGTAGACCTGCGCCTCGCGCACGCGCCGAGCGATCAGCTGGGCGTACTGGGCGCCGTAGTCGACAACGAGAACAGGCCCGTTGGCGCTGTTGCTTGCGGAACCGGACACGTGGTCGCCGACCTCCTTGGCCATCGCAGTGCGGTCCGGTCATTGTCGCAGGTAACGAAGGCCACAACCGCATCGACCCAGGGATCGCGCCCTCCCGCGACCCACCGCACCAACAACGACGCCCCCGCCACCTCCCACCACACCTGCACAC
>NZ_SMKS01000106.1:0-12121 GCF_004348435.1 Saccharopolyspora terrae
TACAGCACCGAGACCCAACGGCGCGCCGCCTTGCCCGGCTGGCTACACGGCTACAACCATCACCGCCACCACACCAGCATCGGCGGCCCACCCGCCAGCCGCGTAACCAACCTCTCAGGTCAGTACACCTAGTGGTTTCCGTGGTCGTTTTGCTGGTCGGTGCGAGTGGCGGAACCTGACACGCCTTCTGGACTCCGTGCGCCACTCCTGATGTATGCCAATACACGGCGTCGCGGCGTACTCGCCAGAAGACGTGTCAGAACCCGCGGCGGTGCGAGTTGCTCAGGTGGTGGTTACAGCTCGCGGCTACGCCGCTCGCACACGATCGCTCCCGCCCGCGTGACCGCTGGGCCGGTGGTCGGGAGCGCGACGGGAGAAGTCCCGACCACCGGGGTCAGCGGGTGCGTTGCAGCGGGCGCCGCTGCTGCGGCGGCGGGCCGACCAGGCGCGGCGGTTGGCGGAAGGCGTCCTGGCCCGCGAGCGCTGGGCGCTTGGTGAACACCGGCTGCTGCGGCAGGACCGGACGTCGGCGCGGGAGGCTCTGGCGGCTCTGCGCTGCCGCTTGGCGGCACTGCCGCTCGTGCTCTATGCGGGCGATGAGCAGCCAGACCGTCGGATCGGCGTCGCCGGTGGGCCGGTGCTGCGGTCGGCTCGTGGGGCTGATCCAGTACGGCAGCCGCACCAGCATGCCGCCGAGCACGGCACCGACGGTGTTGCAGACGATGTCATCGGTGGAGCAGACGCGGCCGCTGATCGCGACGAACTGGATCGCCTCGATCGAGGACGAGCACAGCAGGCCGCCGAGCGCGATCTTGGCCAGGTTGTCGAACCACGGAACGCGTTGCGGCACCAGCACGCTCAGCGGCAGCAGCAGCACGAGGTTGCCGGCCAGCTGGATCCACGGCTGCGAGTCGCCGGGCGCGGCGGCCAGCGCCTCCGAGACGTCGTTGCCGATGTCGGGCCGGAAGGGCTCCAGGGTCGGCACCTGAGGCGTGAAGACCAGGTAGCCCACGACCAGCACCGAGTAGGCGAGGGCGCCGTCGATCAACGGCTGCCGCATCACGAACGGCTCGGTTGAATAGCCGCGAAGCAATCCTGATCCGAATCCGACGGCGACCGCGATCAAGAGCAGTGTCGTCACCACCGGAACGAATCCGTCGAATGCCACGAGAATCTGCTGCACGTCCGCCGCACTTCCTCTGGCAGCCAGCGCCAGAACCACTAGGAACTCGTTCAATCCGCAACGGATCTCCCGAATACCTGGAAACCGTTGGGAATTGTCATTTCCAGCGGTCGGCGTTGACCGAAATCTTCTGGGGGTCTGCATCGGCCGGTGGCGGCCGGACGCCGCCTCGGGGTTTCACGACGTCCGGCCGCCGGCCCCTGTCACCGAGCGGGCGACAGGGCGGGGATTCGCGAGGTGGGAGGCCATTCGGCGGAGTGCTGGGCCCTCGTCGGGGTACGGGTCCCATCCGCTGTCCGGCCGACCTCGACGCGGTCCCCGCGACTGGTCGGTTGATATCCATCTGAATCGACTCCGTTCGCAATGGAACGTAACCGGCGAGTAGGCCTCAGCGACAGCCATGGCAAGAAGACGCCATAGCGTCAAGGGCTCTCCACAATGGACGCGAACCGGCCGATGAAACCGCCGCGAACTGCGATTCTCCAGAAGCAGTACGAGATACTCGCGTGATCAGCTCGAAATTTCACAGCTTTGCCAGCGCGCGGATATTCGTGAATTCCGCGTAACCGCACGTGAACACGACGACAAGTACCGTGAATAACGGGGAATCCCCCGGTGAACCCCCAGCCCAGCGCGAACCCGGACAGCGCCCGCCGGCTCAACCTACACGGCCGGATCCCTCCGGCGCAGCGACTCCCGCCGAAACCGAGAACGGCCCACCGATGTTCACCGGTGGGCCGTTTCGGAGGCGAAGATCACTCCTTCTTCTTCCTGAAGAACCTCAGGATCGGGTCGTAGCGGGTGTCGGCGACTCGTTCCTTCAGCGGGATGAGGGCGTTGTCGGTGATGTGGATGTTCTCCGGGCACACCTCGGAACAGCACTTGGTGATGTTGCACATCCCGAGACCGTGGTCTCCCCTGGCCTGCTCGGGACGATTCCGGGCCTCGTCGAGCGGGTGCATCTCCAGTTCGGCGACGCGCATCAGGAAGCGGGGACCGGAGAAGGCCTCCTTGTTCTCCTCGTGGTCGCGGATGACGTGGCAGGTGTCCTGGCAGAGGAAGCACTCGATGCACTTGCGGAACTCCTGCGAGCGCTGCACGTCGACCTGCTGCATCCGGTACTCGCCGGGTTCGAGGTCGGCGGGCGGCGTGAACGCCGGGACCTCGCGGGCCTTGGTGTAGTTGTAGGACACGTCCGTCACCAGGTCCTTGACCAGCGGGAAGGTCCGCAACGGGGTGATCGTGATCGTCTCGGCCTCGGCGAAGGTGGACATCCGGGTCATGCACAGCAGCCGCGGCCGCCCGTTGATCTCCGCCGAGCACGAGCCGCACTTGCCCGCCTTGCAGTTCCAGCGGACCGCCATGTCCGGCGCCTGGGTCGCCTGCAGGCGGTGGACGATGTCGAGGACGACCTCGCCCTCGTTGACCTCGACGGTGTAGTCCTGCAGCTCGCCGTCGTCGGCGCCGCGCCACACCCGGAAGTGCGCCTGGTACCCCATCACAGCTCCTTCGCGTGGACGTCCGAGAGCTCGTCCTCGGTGTAATACTTGCGCAGCTCCTCCGGCTTGAACAGCTCCAGCAGGTCCGGCCGCATCGGCACCTGCTGCTGCTCGGTGACCTCGACGCCGTTCCCCGACTGCTGGCAGACCAGCAGCTTCCGGCGCCACCCGGCTTCCATCGTCGGGTGGTCGTCTCGGGTGTGGCCGCCCCGGCTCTCGGTGCGCATCAGGGCCGCGCGGGCGACGCACTCGCTGACCAGCAGCATGTTGCGCAGGTCGATGGCCAGGTGCCAACCGGGGTTGAACTGCCGGTTGCCCTCCACTTCGAGGTGCTCGGCCCGTCCCACGAGCTCGCGCAGCCGGTCCAGCGCTTCGCGCATCTCCTCGCCCCGCCGGATGATGCCGACCAGGTCGTTCATCGCCTGCTGCAACTCCGAGTGCAGCGCGTAGGGGTTCTCGCTCCGCCCGTCGACGGGGTTGAACGGATCGGCGGCGCGCACGGCCGCAGCGTCCACATCGGACGAGCTGATCGACGGTCGCGCCGAGAGCCCCTGCACGTACCCGGCGGCGCCCGCTCCCGCGCGGCGGCCGAAGACCAGCAGGTCCGACAACGAGTTGCCGCCCAACCGGTTCGAGCCGTGCATGCCGCCGGCCACCTCACCCGCGGCGAACAGACCGGGCACCCGGGAGGCCGCGGTGTCGGGCTCGACCTCGACCCCGCCCATCACGTAGTGGCAGGTCGGTCCGACCTCCATGGACTCGGCGGTGATGTCCACATCGGCCAGTTCCTTGAACTGGTGGTGCATCGACGGCAACCGCTTGATGATGGTCTCGGCGGGCAAACGCGTTGCCACGTCGAGGAAAACGCCGCCGTGCTCGGAACCGCGGCCTTCCTTGACCTCGTTGTTGATGGCGCGCGCGACCTCGTCGCGCGGCAGCAGCTCGGGCGGTCTGCGGTTGTTGTCCGGGTCGTCGTACCAGCGGTCCGCCTCGGCCTCGCTGTCGGCGTAGTTGTCCTTGAACACCTCGGGGATGTAGTCGAACATGAACCGGCGGCCCTCGGAGTTGCGCAGCACACCGCCGTCACCGCGCACCGATTCGGTGACCAGGATGCCCTTCACGCTCGGCGGCCACACCATGCCGGTCGGGTGGAACTGCACGAACTCCATGTTGATCAGCGATGCCCCGGCGCGCAGGGCGAGGGCGTGCCCGTCGCCGGTGTACTCCCAGGAGTTCGAGGTGACCTTGAACGACTTGCCGATGCCGCCGGTGGCGAGGATGACCGCGGGCGCGTCGAAGAGCACGTACCGCCCGGATTCCCGCCAGTAGCCGAACGCCCCGGACACAGCGGGGCCGTCCTTGAGCAGTTCGGTGACCGTGCACTCCTGGAAGACCTTGATGCGCGCCTCGTAGTCGCCGAACTCCGCGTGGTCCTCCTGCTGCAACGAGACGATCTTCTGCTGCAGCGTGCGGATCAGCTCCAGCCCGGTCCGGTCGCCGACGTGCGCGAGCCTCGGGTACTCGTGGCCGCCGAAGTTGCGCTGGCTGATCCGGCCGTCCGGGGTCCGGTCGAACAGCGCCCCGTAGGTCTCCAGCTCCCACACCCGCTGCGGCGCCTCGCGCGCGTGCAGCTCGGCCATCCGCCAGTTGTTCAGGAACTTCCCGCCGCGCATGGTGTCGCGGAAGTGCACCTGCCAGTCGTCGCGGGAGTTGACGTTGCCCATCGAGGCGGCGATGCCGCCCTCGGCCATCACCGTGTGCGCCTTGCCGAACAGGGACTTGCACACCACGGCGGTCCGCAGCCCCGCCGAACGCGTCTCGATCGCCGCGCGCAGACCCGCGCCACCGGCGCCGATCACGACCACGTCGTACTCGTGCCGTTCGATCTCCACATCCAGTCCTTCAGGATTCGTTGGGAAGCGGCGGAGCCGCTTTCTCTTTCGCCGACCACCCTCGCCACCGGGGGTTCTGAGCGCGCTCCTGGCGAGGACGGCTCCGACGCCGTGAAGCGGCGTTCATGAGGAGGAGATCCCGCAGCCGGGGACGCGCTCAGGTCCCCCCACCTGCACCGCAACGCAGATCACCCCGACAACGTCAGTTGAACAGTCTGAGATCAGTGATGGCTCCGGCCGCCACCAACATCACGTACAGGTCGACCAGGGCCACCGAGGCCAGCGAGCACCAGGCCAGCAGCATGTGCTTGCCGTTGAGCCAGGTGATCTTGGTCCAGAGCCAGTAGCGCACCGGGTGCTTGGAGAAGTGGTTGAGGCGTCCGCCGATGAGGTGGCGGCAGGAGTGGCAGGACAGCGTGTAGGACCACAGCAGCACCACGTTGACCACCATCAGCAGCGTGCCCAGCCCGACCCCGACACCGCCGTCGGTGCCCTTGAAGGCGATCACGGTGTCGTAGGTGAGCACCGCCGCGACCAGCATCGCCGCGTAGAAGAAGTACCGGTGCACGTTCTGCATGATCAGCGGGAACCGGGTCTCGCCGGTGTAGCGGCTGTGCGGCTCGCCGACCGCGCAGGCCGGAGGCGACGCCCAGAACGCCCGGTAGTACGCCTTGCGGTAGTAGTAGCAGGTCAGCCGGAACCCGAGCACGAACGGCAGCACGAAGATCGGCGGCGGAATCAGCCATCCCAGGTCCGGGAACGGTTGGCCGAAGTGGCTCGACCCCGGCACGCACGCCTCGGACAGGCACGGCGAAAAGAACGGCGCCAGGTAGTTGTGCTCCGGTACCCAGTACCACTGGTTCATGAACGTGCGGACCAGGCCGTAGACCACGAAGGCCATCAGGCCGAGGAAGGTCATCAGCGGTGGAAGCCACCAGCGGTCCGTGCGCAGCGTGCGCGCGCCGATGCGGGCCCGGCCTGTGGAGCTAGCGAGTGCGGACATTCGTCGACCTCGTTGTCAGGAGTCGTCCGACGTGCTCAGCATGAGGCCGCTCATTGTGGATCAGGTCGCACCGCGCCAGGTAGTCCCCCAAAGGGCGCAACTTCTCCCCATGGGGATGCGCGAATCGCCTTGCTCGGGGAGTGCCGGTGGCACCGCATCCGCCCGCTCGGATCAGTGCCGGAACTGGCCTCCGAGCCCCTCGTCGTCGGCGTCCTGCCACAGCGACGGGTCGTAGGGGGTGTCCGGAACGATCACCACGTCGTCGCGGGCGTCGTCGCCGGTCCGCGGGGTGGGGACCACGGCAGACAGCTCGCCGGCGTCGATGTCGAGCCGCTCGATGTCGTTGTGGATCCGGCGCACCACCGCGGCGTCGCCGTAGCGCTGCCGCAGCGCTACGGCGCTGGTGCGCAGCTGCGCCAGCACCCGCTGGAACTCGGCCAGTTCGGTCGTCGTCGGGGCCATCGCGAACACCTCTCGCGCCTAGGTGGTGGTACCTCCGCCTAGACTCTGCCCGCCACGGCGAAATGTGACAAGTACCACATCAAACGATCACCCGGCCCGTACCCCGAACGGGCCATTACGGCGAGTCGGTCGCGAGACCGGACTCGGCCCGGGCTCGCTCGGCGCACGGCGGGCCCGAGATGGCCCGGCCGATGCGCTGACCACCCCAGCCCAGGGCGAGGACGTAGGCCAGCGAGAGGACCGCCACCACCGCCGAGGCGGCGGGCCAGAGCCAGTCCGGGACGCTGGGAGCCGCTCCGCGGCGCAGCAGCTGGTACTCCGGCAGCGCGTCGCGGGTGAACTGCGCGGGCGTCGGGACGCCCGGATTGTTCCGGGCCTGGTCAGCGGGCAGGTACACCGGCATCGCGAGGATCGCGCGACCGGAGTGCAGCCGGATGATCGTCTTCCACGGCGCGTGGACGGGCATCGCCAGGTTGGTCCGGTAGACGCCGGGCTCCACCTCGGTGAGCCGATCGACGTGCAGCGAACCGCCGTGCCAGCCGGTGATGGTCAGCCAGGTCGGGTGCTTGGCGATCGGGGCGGGCTCGATGCGCACCACGGCCTGTTTCGTGCGCTCGTCGACGGCCACGCTGGCGCGCACGCCGTCCGGCGAGGTGCCGACCAGCCCGTTGACGACGGCGACGGCGATCCCGGTGACCGCCAGCCCGAACAGGGCGTTGCGCGTGCGCGCGGGCGGCAGCTCACCGCGCAGCGCCCGCACCAGCAGCGCCCCGAGCAGGCCGCCGCAGACGCCGCCGGTCAGCGACATCAGGACGCCCTCCGGCAGCATGTCCGGCGACCACGGCAGCCGGTAGGCCGCGGCGGTCCACAGGTATTCGCTGGTGTAGCCGATGGTTCCGATCAGGAGCCCGGAGAACACGCCCAGCACCAGCGGCCTCCGGGCCAGCGCGGTCGCGGCCAGCTCCACGCACAGCGCCTCGACCACGTACATCGGGATCGCCGCGGCCGGTCCGCCGAGCACCGGCCCGACGAGCAGGGTGATGCCGCCGCGGGTGAGCACGAACAGCGCGACCGCGAGCATCGCGCCGCCGGGCCCGACCCACAGCCGCGCGGCCACCAGCGCGCAGCCGGCGGAGACGGCGATCAGCAGCGGCTGGAAGACCATCCGGAACTGCGGGACGCCGAAGTCCCACTCCGCCTGGAAGACCGACAGCCCGACGAGCAGCGCCCCGCAGAGCAGGCCGCGTCGGACGTAGAGCGCGCGCATCGTCTCGGCGCGGCCGGTGCGCACGAACCTGCCCTCGCGCTCCAGCAGCGCCATGGCCACCAGCGACAGCGAGACGCCGCCGATGACCATCAGCCGCGCGGGTCCCCACAGCGTGACGTCCTGGCCGAAGAGCCTCTGCCACACGGCGTCGAGCGGGAATCCCAGCAGCGAGAAGAAACCGGCGATCCCCAGCAGGAGTCCGCTGGTGGGCGCTTCCCAGCACTTGGTGATGCGCAGCGCGGCGCGGCCCGGGTGCTCGCCGACGGGCAGCACCATCGCGAGCGTGCCGGCGACGCAGAGACCGAAGATCCCGAACAGGATCGGGTAGTGCGCGATGTTGGACAGCGGCCCGGAACCGCGGCCCTCCGTGATGCGCAGCGCGATGTCCCAGTAGAGGCCCAGCAGCGTCACCAGCAGCGAGGTCAGCGCCAGCCGCAGCGGGAGCGCGGCCCAGCCGGGAAGTCCTCGCAGCAGCCAGGAGTGCTCGGATCGTTCGGCGAGGCGGGCGAGCACCGTGATCTTCCCGGTGCGGTGGCCGTATCCCAGCACGATCAGCAGTGCGGCCAGCAGCCCCGCACTTCCCGCTGCGATGAGGATCTGGACCAGGTTCGCGCCGTCCGTCGGGGCAGGGCCCAACAGCTGCTGGAGGAACGAGGTCATGCCGTGATCGAACACTAAACCTTCGACAATGTCAGGCCGTACTGTGACATTCAACGTTGTCAGAGTGCTGGTTCACCCGAACGGTGGAATCTTTCGGTGATCCTTCCGTCACGCAGAATCCACGACACGCCGACTTCTTCAAGCGTCAAGTCTTGTGGCTCACAGTTCGGAGCACAAGACTCTCGGTCGGTTCCCGAACTATTGTGATCTGATCCTGTTGACTGCGAGGCAGCTTTGAGCATTCTCGGCACCCGGGTCCAACGTGTCGAAGACCCACGCCTTCTCACAGTCGGCGGCACCTACGTGGACGACCTGCGTGAACCCGCCCTGCAGGGCGCACTGCACGTCCTCTTCGTCCGCAGCCCGCTGGCGAACGCCACCATCACCGAAGTGGACGTCGACGAAGCCAAGTCGGCTCCCGGCGTGCACGGGGTCTTCACGGCCGACGACGTCGACCTCCCGCCGTACCCCTCGGGCGGCAGCCTCTCCGGCCCCACCCCGGCCGGCATGGACCGACCCCACCTGGCCAAGGGCGTGGTCCGCTACGTCGGCGAGCCGGTCGTGGCGGTCGTCGCCGAAACCCTGGGCCAGGCCCAGGACGCGGCCGAAATGGTCTCGATCGACTACGACCCGCTCGACGCGGTGATCGACCTCGACGAGGCGCTGGCCGACGAGAAGCTGGTGTTCCCGGAAGCGGGCACCAACGTCATCGGCACCGCCGGTGAGCTCGACGACTCGCTCTTCGCCGACTGCGAGGTCGTCGTCAGCAAGCAGATCCTCAACCAGCGCGTCGCCGCGGCCTCGCTGGAAGGCCGTTCGGCGGCCTGCGCGTGGGAGGGCGAGAAGGTCACCTTCTGGCTGTCCAACCAGAACGCGCAGTCCTGCCGCGACGAGCTGATGGCCAACCTCGGCCTGCCGCAGGAGAAGCTGCGGGTGATCACGCCCGACGTCGGTGGCGGTTTCGGCGCCAAGATCGGCTCCGAGCAGGAGGCCGCGCTGCTGTCGCTGGTGTCCAAGCAGGTCGGCAAGCCGGTCAAGTGGGTCGAGACCCGCAGCGAGAACCTGGTGGCGATGACCCACGGCCGCGCGCAGCGGCACGTGGTCACCATCGGCGGCCGTCGCGACGGGACGGTCCAGGCCTACCGGCTGGAGATCGTGCAGGACGTGGGCGCCTACCCGCGGATGGGCGCGTTCCTGCCGGTGTTCACGCAGATGATGGCCAGCGGCGTCTACGACATCCCGAAGGTCGAGTCGCGGGCGCAGACGGTGGTCACCAACACCACGCCGATCGGCGCCTACCGCGGTGCCGGACGCCCGGAGGCCACCGCCGCGATCGAGCGCGCGATCGACCTGTTCGCCGCCGAGATCGGCGCCGACCCGGCCGACGTGCGACGCGCGAACCTGGTGAAGCCGGAGCAGTTCCCGTACCAGACTCCGGGCGGGATGCTCTACGACTCCGGCGAGTACATCAAGGGACTCGACTCGGTGCTGGACGCCGCCGACTACGCCTCGCTGCGCGAGGAGCAGGCCAAGCGGCGCGCCGACGGCGCCACCAAGCAGCTGGGCATCGGCCTGGCCAGCTATGTGGAGATCACCGCGCCGAACAACACCGAGGGCGAGACCGGGCACGTCGAAATCCGCCCGGACGGCAGCGCTCTGGTGCTCACCGGCAGTTCGGCGCACGGCCAGGGCCACTGGACGACGTTCGCGATGCTGGTGTCCGAGCAGCTGGGCATCGACCTGGACAAGATCGAGGTCGTGCACGGCGACACCGACCTGATCCCCAAGGGCGTCGGGACGATGGGCTCGCGGTCGCTCCAGCTGGGCGGCACCGCCGTGCACCGCGCCGCCGTCGACGTCAAGGACAAGGCCCGCAAGCTGGCCGCCGAGATGATCGAGAGCGACGAGGCCGACATCGAGCTCACCGACGGCAAGTGGCAGGTGCGCGGCGCCCCCAACGTCACGGTGTCGTGGGCCGAACTGGCGCAGAAGGCCGAGGACGGCCTGGCCGCCGACGTGCACTTCGTGGAGGACCGGCCGACGTTCCCGTTCGGCAGCCACCTCGCGGTGGTCGAGGTCGACGTGGAGACCGGCAAGGTCGACTACCTGCGGCACATCACGGTCGACGACGCGGGCGTGATCGTCAACCCGATCCTCACCGAGGGCCAGCGGCACGGCGGCATCGCGCAGGGCGCGGCGCAGGCGCTGCTGGAGGAGGTCTCCTACGACTCCGACGGAAACCCGCAGAACGCCAGCTTCGCCGACTACGCGATCATCACCGCCGCCGAGCTGCCGAGCTTCGAGCTGCTGACGATGGAAACACCCACCACGCTGAACCCGCTGGGCGCCAAGGGGATCGGCGAGGCCGGGACGATCGGCGCCACCCCCGCGGTGCAGAACGCGGTGGTGGACGCCCTGTCCCACCTGGGTGTTCGGCACATCGACATGCCGACCACGCCCGAACGGGTGTGGCAGTCCATCAACCAGGCATAGACAACCCGCTGATCTTGTTCAGGTAGTGCACCTGAGAAGCGTTGAGGAGTTCCTTCGTGCAAGTTTCGATCAACGTCAACGGCGAGCAGCGGAGCCACGAGGTCGAGGACCGCACCCTGCTCGTCCAGTACCTGCGCGACGACTGCGAGCTGACCGGCACCAACGTCGGCTGCGACACCACGTCCTGCGGCGCGTGCACGGTGCTGCTCGACGGCGAGTCGGTGAAGTCCTGCACCGTGCTCGCCGCGCAGGCCGAGGGCAGTGAGGTCACCACCATCGAGGGTCTGTCGGACGGCGAGCAGCTGCACCCGATGCAGCGCGCGTTCCAGGCCAACCACGGCCTGCAGTGCGGTTACTGCACGCCCGGCATGGTGATGGCCTCGGTGTCGCTGGTGGAGGAGAACCCGGACCCGACCGAGGCCGAGGTCCGGTCCGGTCTGGAGGGCAACCTCTGCCGCTGCACCGGTTACCACAACATCGTTCAAGCCGTGCTCGACGCGGCCAAGGAGAAGCAGGGGGCCGCGGAATGATTCCTGCCGCCTTCACCTACAAGCGCGCCACCACGGTCGACGAGGCGCTGAACCTGCTCGCCGAGCACGGCGACGACGCGAAGCTGCTGGCCGGCGGGCATTCGCTGCTGCCGCTGATGAAGCTGCGGCTGGCGGTGCCGGAGGTCGTCATCGACGTCGGCGGCCTGCGCGACCTGTCCTACATCCGCGAGGAGGGTTCGCAGATCCGCATCGGTGCCCTGACCAGGCACCACGACATCGAGCACTCGGACCTGCTCAAGCGCGAGGCCCCGCTGCTGGCCCACGCCGCGGGCACCATCGGCGACCCGCAGGTCCGCCACCGCGGCACCATCGGCGGTTCGCTGGTCCACGGCGACCCGGCCTCGGACCTGCCTGCGGTCGCGCTGGCGCTGGACGCGGTCCTGGTCGCCCAGGGCCCGTCGGGCACCCGCGAGATCGCGATCACGGACTTCTTCACCGACTTCTTCGAGACCTCGCTCGGCGAGGACGAGCTGCTGGTGGAGATCCGGATCGAGAAGAACTCCGCGCAGGGCTGGGACTTCCAGAAGTTCACCAAGCGCGCCATCGACTGGGCGGTCGTCGGCGTGGCCGTCGCGGGCAACCGCGTCGCCCTGGTCAACATGGGCCCCACCCCGATGCGCGCGGCAGGCGTCGAGGAAGCACTGGCCTCGGGCGCCAACCCCGCCGAAGCAGCGGAACGCGCGGCCGAGAACACCTCTCCCCCGGACCAGCCCACGGCCAGCGCGGACTACCGCCGCCACCTGGCCAAGGTCCTAGTCCGAAGGGCCCTCGAAGCCTCGGCCAGCCGAGCCGGCTGATCATCACCCCGAAGGGCGCCTCCGGCACCGCCGGAGGCGCCCTTCGGCGTCTGCGCACAACACCTGCGCCCACACCACCTCACCTCGCCCACGGGTTACCGGATTACGCCGGTAATCCGGTGCCCGAATACGGCCGTAATCCGGGTTGGTGGTGACCGGGCGGGGTTTGGCTGCTCGGGATTGCCTGGGGGTCGGGCTGGTCGAAGGACGTTGACGAGCTGCGGAAACCCAGCTTCGGGTCCGGGTGCGCGTTAGCGTGGGGTGGTGGGTGAGGTCCGGGTCGGGACTTCCGGGTGGGTGTACGGGCCTTGGCG
>NZ_SMKS01000107.1:0-11801 GCF_004348435.1 Saccharopolyspora terrae
CGCTCCTCATCCCGGCCGCGTTGGCCCTCGTCGTGGCCCTCACAGCCCCGATCGTCCGCCCCCGCCCCGTTCGAGGTTGACCGGATTTCAGTGGAACTCCGGTCCCCGATTTCAGTGGAAATCAGGTCACGGACCTCAGTGGAACTCCGGGTGACGGACCTCAGTGGAACTCCGGGTGACGGACTTCGGTGGAACTCCGGTCCCCGACTTCAGTGGAACTCCGGGTCGTGGACTTCAGTGGAACTCCGGTGGCCGATTTCAGTGGAAGTCTGGTCCCCGACTTCAGTGGAAGTCCGGGTGTACCTGTGTCCCGAGGTGGCGTGCAGCGCGTTGCGCAGGGGAGGAGATGTGCAAGCTGCGACACCCTTGGGTGAGTTCGATCGCCCCGATCCGGCAAACTGGAGATGCCCGTAGCCGGAATGCACAGGAGGACGACGTGGCCGGCAAGACCAAGAAGGACCGTATCGACCCGACCTGGCCGCAGGCCGGTGCCGGAGAGCACCCGGTCAGCGAGCTGGTGGCCGACAAGCAGGGCGCCCTGTCGCCGTTCGGGGACACCACGTTCCCGCTCGACGACGACGCCGTCCCGTACGAGCACCCGGTCACGGTCATCAACAAGTGAGACCCCTGTCGCCGGACCGGCCAGGTGCCGGTTCGGCGTCGAAAACGGCCCCGGCGAACGCGGCGTGTCAACACTGACTCGCGAGTAACCCACCGGATCTAGCTCACAGTCGGGAAAGTTTTAGGCTTTTTCGTGCTGGGTGAAGTTCCGGTCGCTTAGCGGGCCAGAATGGCTTGCGTGCCGGGTAGGCGATCTGCTTCGGCGGCCAGACCGCCGGAGGACGGCACCCACGTCCATAGCCGTTCGCTCGACAGGGGTGTGCCAATGCCGGTTCCAGGTCCTGGTTACTCGATCACCGTTCGCGTCGAGGCTCCGCCGTCGACGACCGCCGCGGGCGATCTGACCAGCGCAATCGGACGCGCGGGCGGGGTGATCACGGCGTTCGACGTCGTCGAGTCGCACGCCGACCGCATCGTCGTCGACATCACCTGCAACGCGCTGTCCGCCGACCACGCCGGCGAGGTCACCGAGACCCTCGAAGCGCTGCCCGGCGTGCGCGTCCGCAAGGTCTCCGACCGGACCTTCCTGGTCCACCTCGGCGGCAAGATCGAGGTCAACTCCCGCGTCGCGCTCGCCAACCGCGATGACCTCTCCCGCGCCTACACCCCGGGTGTCGCCCGGGTGTGCACCGCGATCGCCGAGAACCCCGACGACGCCCGCCGCCTCACCGTCAAGCGCAACGCCGTCGCCGTGGTCACCGATGGCTCCGCCGTGCTCGGCCTGGGCAACATCGGCCCGGAGGCCGCCCTGCCGGTCATGGAGGGCAAGGCGGCGCTGTTCAAGAAGTTCGCGGGCGTCAACGCCTGGCCGGTCTGCCTGGACACCCAGGACACCGAGGAGATCATCCGCGCCGTCGAGCTGATCGCCCCCGTCTACGGCGGCATCAACCTCGAGGACATCGCCGCTCCGCGCTGCTTCGAGATCGAGGCGCGGCTGCGCGAGAAGCTCAACATCCCCGTCTTCCACGACGACCAGCACGGCACCGCCATCGTCGTGCTCGGCGCGCTGCGCAACGCCCTGCGCGTGGTGAACAAGGACATCGCCGACTGCCGCATCGTGGTCTGCGGTGTGGGCGCGGCCGGTTCGGCGATCATCCGGCTGCTGCAGAACAAGAAGCCCGCCGACATCATCGCCGTCGACATCAACGGCATCGTGCACACCGGGCGCGGCGACACCGACGAGAACCTGTGCAACATCGCCTCCAGCACCAACAACGAGGGCCGCACCGGCACGCTGTCCGACGCGGTGCGCGAGGCCGACGTGTTCATCGGCGTCTCGGCGCCCAACCTGCTCTCCGCCGACGACGTGGCGAGCATGAACTCCGACGCGATCGTGTTCGCGCTGGCCAACCCGGACCCGGAGATCGACCCGCTGGAGGCCCAGCAGCACGCCACCATCGTGGCCACCGGGCGCAGCGACTACCCGAACCAGATCAACAACGTGCTGGCCTTCCCGGGCGTCTTCCGCGGACTCCTCGACGCGCACGCGCACGAGATCACCGACGACATGATGCTCGCGGCGTCCAACGCCATCGCCGACGTCGTCGACGGCGAGCGCCTCAACGCCTCGTTCATCGTCCCCAGCGTCTTCGACAACGCGGTCGCCCCGGCCGTCGCGGACGCGGTCAAGAAGGCGGCCCTGGCGGCCAAACCCGCCGAAACCGCGTCGCGAGGCGGCTCGTCGATGCCCTGGAGCATGGCCGAAGACCTCGACTTCTAAGAACCGGTAGACGCCGTTCGCGGGGGACGTGATCACGACGGTGATCGCGTCCCCCGTTGCGCCTTCCCTCCCCACTCGGCCGGGGACGGCGGTCCTCTAGGCTTTCGGCATGGCGCAGGATGAACTCACCCACGTCGACGAGGCCGGTGCCGCGCGCATGGTCGACGTGTCCGAGAAGGACGCCACCGCCCGCAAGGCCGTGGCCAGCGGAGTCGTGCGCACGACGGCCGAGGTGATCGCGCTGCTGCGCCGCGACGGCCTGCCCAAGGGCGACGCCATCGCGACCGCCCGGCTCGCCGGGATCATGGGCGCCAAGCGCACCCCGGACCTCATCCCGCTGTGCCACCCCATCGCCATCTCCGGCGCCAAGGTCGAGCTCGAACTCGGCGACACCGAAGTCCGGATCACCGCCGCGGTCAAGACCACGGACCGCACCGGTGTCGAGATGGAGGCGCTGACCGCGGTCGCCGTCGCCGGGCTCGCGCTGCACGACATGATCAAGGCCGTCGATCCCGGCGCCGTGCTCGACGCCGTGCGCGTCGAGCGCAAGGAAGGCGGCAAGACCGGTCTCTGGGAGCGAACCGAAGCGGACTAATCCGCCGCTCGCCGTCGTTGCACCAGAGCCGGGCCATTCACGGGAGGTCTCCATGACGAGGACCGCGCGAGTCGTCGCCGCGTCCAACCGCGCCGCCGCCGGGATCTACGAGGACCGCACCGGTCCCGTGATCGTGAAGTGGCTGCGCGACCGCGGCTACGAGACCCCCGAACCGTTCGTCGTGCCCGACGGCGACCCCGTGGGCGATCAGCTGCGCACCGCTGTCAACGCCGGCGTCGACGTCGTGATCACCACCGGCGGCACCGGCATCAACCCCACCGACCGCACCCCCGAGGTCACCGGGCAGGTCCTCGACCACCAGATCCCGGGCCTCGCGGACGCCATCCGCGCCGCCGGACTGCCCGAGGTCCCCACCGCCGTCCTCTCCCGAGGGCTGGCCGGGGTCAGCGGTCGCACGCTGATCGTGAACCTCCCGGGCTCCACCGGCGGGGTCAAGGACGGCCTCGGTGTCCTGGAGGGCGTCCTGGACCACGCGGTCGATCAGCTCCACGGCGGCGACCATCCCGGATCGGCGACCGCACCGGCGCACACGCCCGCCGAGGTGCTGCGGGCCGACGTCGTCGACGAGCACATCGACGTCGAGTCGCTGGCCCGGTCGGTGGAGCACAACGCGGCCGGGGCCGTGGTGACCTTCGGCGGCGTCGTGCGAGACCACGACGGCGGCCGGGGAGTGCTGGAGCTGGAGTACACCGGGCACCCCATCGCGCAGGACGTGATCGAGGAGGTCGCCGCCGACATCGCCGGGCGGTTCGAAGGCGTTCGCGCCATCGCCGTCTCGCACCGCGTCGGCATGCTCAAGATCGGTGACGTCGCGCTCGGCTGCGCGGTCGCCGCGGAGCACCGCAAGCAGGCCTTCAACGCCTGCTCCGAACTCGTCGACGAGGTCAAGCGCCGGCTGCCCATCTGGAAGCGCCAGGTCTTCGACGACAACACAGAAGAATGGGTCAACTGCCCGTAGTTCTGGACTGATCTGTGGTTCGTCGGCTGGGTGGTGCGGGTGGCGGAGCCTGACACGCCTTCTGGCTCTGGGATCGCCTTTACTGCAACTGCTCTGTGGCCCTTGTGCGTGGCGGCGCGAGAAGCGGAACCTGAGCGGCTCTCTGGCTCCGGGATCCGAGACTGATGTGACCAATACGCGGCGCTACGGCTGTCCTCCCCAGAGAGCCGCTCAGAACCCGCGGCGGTGCCGGTTGCTCTGGTGGGGTACGGAGAAAGCGACTTCGTCGCTTGCCTGACGAACTCCCCTTCACAACGCAAGAAACCCTCTCCACCGCTTTGGGGGCTTTGCGGTGGAGAGGGTTTCTCTGGCGGAGCACGTGCCGTGTCGGGGGAGACGGCGCGTGCTTCCTTGCCGGTCGGCGTTGGGGGATGCCTGACCGTGCAGGTCTTACTTCACGTCGAGCTGCTGACCCGGGAAGATGAGGTTCGGGTCGCTGATCACGCTCGAGTTCTTGGCGGCGATGTCCTGGTAGTTCACGCCGAACTGCTGCGCGATCTTGCCCAGGGTGTCGCCCGCCTTGACGGTGTAGTCCGCGCCGTCCGCCTTGACCGTGGACTTGGTCTTGGTGGTGGTCGTGGTCTTCTTCTTGGGCGTGGTCTCGGTCTTGGTGCTCGACTTGGTCGAACCGCTGGTCCAGTTCAGCTTCGCGCTGCAGCCCGGCCACGCGTTCTTGCCCTGGGAGGCGAGAACCTTCTCCGCGACGGCGATCTGCTGCTCGCGCGTGGCGTTGTGGGCGCTGCTGGCGTACTGGGTGCCGCCGTAAGCGGCCCAAGTCGACGGGGTGAACTGGAGGCCGCCGTAGAAGCCGTTGCCGGTGCTGGCGCTCCAGTTGCCGCTGCTCTCGCACTTGGCCAGAGCGTCCCAGTCCGCGGCGTTGGCGGGTGCGGCGATCGCGATCGGGGTGGCGACCACAGCGCCGGCAACGGCGATCCGGGCGAAATTGCGCTTGGTACTCGAAGGCTTGCGGTGCTTGCCCATGTCCCTCTCTCCTGCCGCGCCTCGGGTCGAACCCTGATCTGGCTCCTTCGGGTGGAGCCGGGTTCGTGCCCGCCGGTCTCGGGGGAGCCGGCGGCGTCTCGGGGCTTTCGGGGGGCCCTGAGACGTCCCTCGTTCCTGTCCGGTTCTGTTTCGTTTTCGGGGTGAGAGCCCGCTGGACAGGTTCGGCGCCACGGGCTCTCGAGTTCCTTGCTGATCGGTTCGGGGCCGACCGAGGAGCGACACTACGTAACCAATCCGAAGATCGGAAATCTTGGACCATGTGACGCTGATCACAGTAACACCGGCGAAACGGGTGGCGATCCCGATCATTTCCGCTGATCAGGGCGTCGTTATCGGACCGTTTCCGGGCTGATATCGATCACCGTAAGTGAGGCTTGGGTCACCACGATGCTCCCACTGGGGAACCCCTGTCACGCGGTTACCAACCGTGGAGCGAGCGTGGATCACGCCGGGGCGTGGGGACGCGGACGGCCGAGCGCGAACGCGATTTGTGTTCACGTAACCACGGAGCGTGGGTAGACCAGTCGCTAGATCGGGTGGCTCTCAGGCGGTCGAGCGGCGGGCTCGGAAGGCGTCCTGAGAGCCAAGATCGAATGAGGGAAAAATCAACCCAGAAGTCACCTGAACGAGGCTGTACGACACGCCAGGGAATGTTGTATTCGCGCACCCGCACGCACGCGCGCAGAGGACACAGTGCGCCGTCCTCAGCGGGCGGTTCAGCCGCCCGCGAACGGCGGCAGGACGTCGAGGGTGGCGTCGCCGGGGATGCGGGTGCCGCGGTCGCGCACGGCCACGCCGTCGAGGAGGAAGCTGCACGCGGGCAGCACCTTCGCCAGCTTCTCGTCGTGCTGGTTCAGCGCCGCCGCGATGGCGTCGGAGACCGTCGGAGCCGCGCCGTCCGGGCGGGTCAGCCGCACCGTCTCCTCGCGAACGCCGGCCGCGGCGCGAGCGCCTGCGAAATACCGGACCTGCACCGACACCGAACTCCTCGCCGGACCGGCGCTCTGCTCCGACACCGCGGTCATCTCCGCTAACCCCCGATTGCGCTCATCGGCCTTGATGGTTGGGCGAACTCGCCGGAGTCCATCCCGTGACCGGCGGCCTTGGCCCACATCTCGCCCTGCCACAGCCGGATCAGCTCGGCGTCGGTGGCGCCTTCGCGCATGGGGCCGCGCAGGTCCGTCTCCGTCGTCGAGAACAGGCACGAGCGTAGCTGTCCGTCCGCGGTCAACCGCGTGCGGTCGCACGCCGCGCAGAACGGCCGCGTCACCGAGGCGATCACGCCCACCGTGGCCGGGCCACCGTCGACCAACCAGCGCTCGGCCGGTGCCGAGCCCCGCTCGGCGACGTCCGGGGTGAGGGTGAACTCCTGGCCCAGCCTCTCCAGGATCTCGTCTGCGGTGATCATCGCGGAGCGCTCCCAGCCGTGCTGGGCGTCCAGCGGCATCTGCTCGATGAACCGCAGCTGGTAGCCGCGCTCGATGCAGTACCGCAGCAGCTCGGGGGCCTCGTGGTCGTTGATCCCGCGCATCAGCACGGCGTTGACCTTGACCGGCTCCAGCTTCATCGTCTTGGCCGCGGCGAGACCGTCGAGCACGTCCTGCATGCGGTCGCGCCTGGTCAGCTCCTTGAACACCGCTCCGTCCAAGGTGTCCAGCGAGACGTTGACCCGGTTGAGCCCGGCCTTCACCAGCTTCTCGGCGAAGCCGCCGAGGTTGATGCCGTTGGTGGTCAGCGAGGTCGTGGGCCGGCTGGGCAGCGACGAGGTGGCCGCGATGACGTCGACCAGGTCCTGCCGCAGCAGCGGTTCGCCGCCGGTGAAGCGGACCGTGGTGACGCCGAGCTCTTCGACCGCGATGCGGATCAGCCGGTTCATCTCGTCGGTGTCGAGCATTTCGTCGCGCTTGAGCCAGGGCAGCCCTTCGGCGGGCATGCAGTAGGTGCAGCGCAGGTTGCACTTGTCGATCAGGGAGACGCGCAGATCCGTCGCCACCCGGCCGAAGCGATCCACCAGGTACGGCGTGTCCGGCCGTTCGGAGGAGTCGACCGTGCGGCGCACGAACGGAACTCCCAAGTCCACCGCGTTCACAACTCGACCCTATCTCCTCGGACCGACGCTTTTCGATCGCGAGCGGCAATTTGGACGGTGCAAGATCCCTGGTCAACAGCGGGGTGACGGGTGTTAACGATCCTGGTTCGCGGATCGGGAGGCCTTGGTTTCCCCGCACCTGCGGACGTATTGTTCTGCTCGTGCCGCACTATCGGATCGCAGAGTCCGCCTCGCTTCTCGGCGTCAGCGACGACACCGTTCGCCGCTGGGTCGACGGCGGGCAGTTACCCGCGGAGCGCGACGCAGCCGGACGGCTGGTCGTCGACGGAGCCGCGCTCGCCGAGTTCACCCGCGACCAGGCCAGGTCCGCCCCGGACCCGTCGGCCGTCGGGCGCTCGGCGCGCAACCGCTGGGTCGGGCTGGTGACCGAGATCGTCTCGGACAAGGTGATGTCGCAGGTGGAGATCCAGTGCGGACCCCACCGAGTGGTGTCGCTGATGAGCACCGAGGCGGTGCGCGAGCTCGGGCTGGTGCCCGGGTCGCTGGCGGTGGCCGTGGTCAAGTCGACCAACGTCGTGGTGGAGACACCGGGAGAGGGCTGAATGTCCAAGCTCAAGATGATCGCGGGCGGGATGCTCGCGCTGACCCTGCTGGCAGGCTGCGGCCAGGCCCAATCCGGCCAGCAGTCCCCGGCGCAGCAGCGCACGGTGACGGTGCTGGCGGCGGCCTCGCTGACCGAGTCCTTCGACGAGCTGGGCAAGCGGTTCACCGCCGAGCACCCCGACGTCGCGGTCCAGTTCGACTACCAGGGCTCGTCGACGCTGGCCGAGCAGATCAAGCAGGGCCGCCCGGCCGACGTGTTCGCCTCCGCCGACGACAAGAACATGTTCAAGGTCGCCGACCTGGTCTCGCCGCCGCAGAGCTTCGCCACGAACCGGCTGACCATCGTGGTTCCGCCCGGCAACCCCGCGCACGTGACCTCGCTGGCCGACCTCGCGGACAAGAAGCTCGTCGTCTGCGCACCGCAGGTGCCCTGCGGTGCCGCCACCCAGCAGGTCGCCGCGGCCGCCCGCGTCGGGTTGCGGCCGGTCAGCGAGGAGAACGACGTCAAGCAGGTGCTGCAGAAGGTCGTCGCGGGCGAGGCCGACGCGGGCCTGGTCTACGTCACCGACGCCAAGGCGGCGGGAGACCGGGTGCAGTCGATCGACTTCCCCGAGGCTCCGCGAGCGGTCAACAACTACCCGATCGCCACCCTCGCCGACTCGCAGCAGGCGCAGCTGGCGAACGAGTTCGTGTCGTACGTGCGCGGGCCCGCGGGTCGCGAGGTGCTCGGCGCGCACGGTTTCGACGTTCCATGATCAGGCGGCATCCACCGCAGGTCCCCGCCGCGCTGTGGGTGCCCGCGGTGCTCGCGCTGGCGCTGGTGGTGCTGCCGGTCGCCGGTCTGCTCACCCGCGTCGAACCGGCTCGGCTGCCGGGACTGCTGCTGAGCCCGGCCGCGCTGGACGCGCTGCGGTTGTCGGTGATCACCGGGTTGATCGCGACCGCCCTGGCGGCACTGCTGGGAGTGCCGCTGGCCGTGGTGCTGGCGCGCTCCACGCTGCCCGGGATGCGCGTGGTGCGAGCTCTGGTGCTGCTGCCGCTGGTGCTGCCACCGGTGGTCGGCGGGCTGGCGCTGCTGTACCTGCTGGGCCGGACCGGGCCGCTCGGCGGAGTGCTCGCGGTCGCCGGAATCCGGTTGCCCTACACCACGGCCGCGGTCGTGCTGTCCCAAACCTTCGTCGCGATGCCGTTCCTGGTGGTCGGTCTCGAAGGCGCGTTGCGCACGGCGGGCGGACGCTACGAGCAGGTCGCCGCGACGCTGGGAGCCGGGCCCTGGCTGGCCTTTCGGCGCGTGACGCTGCCGCTGCTGCTCCCGGCGCTGGGGTCGAGCCTGGTGCTGACCTTCGCCCGCGCGCTCGGTGAGTTCGGCGCGACGATCACCTTCGCAGGCAGCCTGCAGGGCAGCACCCGGACCCTGCCGCTGGCCATCTACACCACCGCTCAGTCCGATGTGGACGCTGCGGTGGCGATGTCGTTGTTGCTGGTCGTGGTGGCCCTGCTGGTGATCGTGATCGCCAGGCCGAGGGCAGTGGAGGGACGGTTGTGAGCGGCCTGCGGGTGGACGTCGAGCTGCACCGCGCGGAGTTCTCGCTGCGCGCGGAGTTCGCGGTGGCGCCCGGCGAGGTGCTGGCGGTGCTCGGCCCGAACGGAGCCGGGAAGTCGACGCTGCTGTCCGTGCTGGCCGGGCAGCTGGCGCCCGAGCGCGGCGTGGTCGAACTGGACGGGACGGCGTGGCTGGACACCGCACGCCGCATCAACGTCCCCACGCACCGGCGCGGAGTCGGCCTGCTCGCCCAGCAGGCCCTGCTGTTCCCCAACCTCACCGCGCGCGACAACGTCGCCTTCGGCCCGCGCGCCGCCGGCACGAGCAAGGCGCGGGCGCGCGAGGTCGCCGCGCGCTGGCTGGCCGAGACCGATGTGGCCGACCTGGGCGGACGCCGCCCCGCGCGGCTCTCAGGAGGCCAGGCGCAGCGAGTCGCGCTGGCTCGCGCGCTGGCCGGCGAACCCCGGTTGCTGATGCTCGACGAGCCGCTGGCGGCTCTCGACGTCGACGCGGCCCCGGCCATGCGCGGACTGCTGCACCAGGTGCTGCGCCGTCAGGAGATGCCGACGGTGCTGGTCACCCACGACGTGCTCGACGCCGTCGTGCTGGCCGACCGGCTGCTGGTGCTGCAGGACGGACGCGTCGTCGAGCGGGGGCCGACCAGCGAGGTGCTGTCGCGTCCGCGCGAAGCGTTCACCGCGCGCCTCGCTGGTCTCAACCTGCTGACCGGCACGGCGATCGACGGGGGAGTGCTGATCGGCGAGGAGATCATCAGCGGCCGCGTGGTCGAGGAGCTTCAGGCGCGGGAACCGGCGGGGGCGGTGTTCGCGCCGTCGGCCGTGGCGGTGCACCGGCAGCGCCCGCACGGCAGCCCGCGCAACGCGCTGCCGGTGCGCGTCGCGGCCCTGGAACCGCGCGGCGACGTGGTCCGGGTGCGCGCCACGGGCCCGTCGGCGGCCGGCCTGGCCGCCGACGTCACCCCGGCAGCGGTCGCGGAGCTCGGGATTTCCGCAGGTGAGGAAGTTTGGTTCGTGATCAAGGCGACCGAGGTGGCCATCCACCCCGTGTCCGGAGGATCATCGGGGGCGTGACTGAGCCATCCACATGGACGTACCTGATGGACATGGACGGCGTGCTGGTCCACGAGGAGCACATGGTGCCCGGCGCGGACGAGTTCGTGGCCGCTCTTCGGGAGAACGGCATCCCGTTCATGGTCTTCACCAACAACTCGATCTACACCCCACGGGACCTGCGGGCCCGGCTACTGCGCAGCGGGCTGGACATCCCGGAGGAGGCGATCTGGACGTCCGCGCTGGCCACGGCGCAGTTCCTGGAGCAGCAGCGGCCCGGCGGCTCGGCCTTCGTGGTCGGCGAATCCGGGTTGACCACCGCGCTGCACAACATCGGCTACGTGCTCACCGACCGGGATCCCGACTACGTGATCCTGGGTGAGACCCGCACCTACAGCTTCGAGGCCATCACCAAGGCCATCCGGCTGGTGGAGAACGGTGCCCGGTTCATCGCCACCAACCCGGACGAGAAGGGCCCGAGCCGCGAGGGCACGCTGCCCGCCACCGGTGCCGTGGCCGCACTGATCGAGCGGGTCACCGGCCGCGCCCCGTACTACGTGGGCAAGCCGAACCCGCTGATGATGCGCTCCGCGCTGCGCCACCTGGGCGTGCACTCGGAGAACACGCTGATGATCGGCGACCGGATGGACACCGACGTCCGCTCGGGCCTGGAGTCCGGGCTGCAGACGATCCTCGTCCTCTCCGGCATCTCCGACGAGGACACGGCGGAGCTCTTCCCGTACCGCCCCACCAAGGTCGTCCGCTCGATCGCGGACCTCCGGGACCACGTCACGGACCCCTTCAAGGCCTGACCAGGCGTTCCCCGAGGCACGCACCTCGGGGGCGCTGTCCGGGGTTGGCCCGATTCGGTGGTGCAGGTGAAGATGGTGACCTGCACCACCGAATGCGGGAGGTTGTCGTGGGCACCGAGCCGACACTGCTCAGCTACGACTCCGGTGCGTCCACCGTGCCGTTGCTGGGCGACACGATCGGAACGAACCTGGACCGCACGGCGGCGCGCTTCCCGGAGCGGGACGCGCTCGTGGAAGTCGCCACGGGTCGTCGCTGGACGTACCGGGAGTTCGTCGCCGACGTCGACGCGATGGCGACCGGCCTGCTCGACGCCGGCATCACCAAGGGGGACCGGGTGGGCGTGTGGGCGCCCAACCGCTCCGAGTGGACCCTGACCCAGTACGCGACCGCCAAGATCGGCGCGATCCTGGTCAACATCAACCCCGCCTACCGGTCGCACGAGCTGGAGTACGTGCTCAACCAGGCCGGGGTCCGGATGCTGATCTCGGCGAAGTCGTTCAAGAGCTCCGACTACGTCGCCATGGTCGAGGAGGTCCGGAGCAAGTGCGCGGGCCTGGAGCAGATCGTGTTCCTGGAGTCGCCCGAGTGGGCGAACCTCGTCGGCGCTGCCGCTGACCAGCGCAGGCTCGGCGAGATCCGGCTGTCGGCGGATGATGCGATCAACATTCAGTACACGTCGGGGACGACGGGTTTTCCGAAGGGTGCGACGTTGTCGCATCACAACATCCTGAACAACGGTTTTTTCGTGGGGGAGTTGTGCGGGTAT
>NZ_SMKS01000108.1:0-11492 GCF_004348435.1 Saccharopolyspora terrae
CTGGGGCAGCCTGACCCTCTACAAGATCATCCGCGAGCTACAAACCCTGCTCGCCACCTGGTCCGGCACCTGCCCCACCTGCCATCAACACATCCACCGATTACCGACCTAACAAAGCACTACTAGGGCGTGTCTGACAAATAATCGGGCTGTTGGTTGGGATGCTGTGGTGTGTGTCGCGGTTTCAGTTGCTCTCGGATGCCCAGTGGGCGTTGATCGAGGACTTGTTGCCGGTTCGTACCGGTAAGCGGGGTCGTCCGTTCTCGGATGCTCGGGCGATGGTGGAAGGAATCATCTATCGGTATCGCTGCGGGATAGCTTGGCGGGACGTGCCCGAGGTATTCGGTCCGTGGCAGACGATCTGGACTTGGCATCGTCGGATGGCCGGTGATGGAACCTGGGACATCGTGCTGCAACGGCTGCTCACCGAAGCAGACGCCGCCGGGCTGGTGGATTGGGCGGTGTCGGTGGATTCCACGATTGCGCGGGCGCATCAGCACGCCACCAACATCACCCGCCCAACAGGGGGCTGGGTCGAATTACACGGATCTGCGCAGCGAGCCGCCTGATCACGCGATCGGTCGCTCTCGCGGCGGCTGGAGCACGAAAGTGCACCACCTCGTCGACGGGGCCGGCCGGCCGTTGGTGGCTCTGGTCGGGCCCGGGCAGGCTGGTGATGCGCCGATGTTCCCGCATCTGCGCGTCGCTCGTGTGGGGCGCGGTCGGGCCCGCACCAGGCCCGACCGGCTTCGTGGCGATAAGGCCTACTCCTCAAGGGCGGTTCGCAGGCATCTGCGTGCGCGCAGTATCACGGCCGCGATTCCCGAACCTGCCGACCAGATCGGGCACCGCAAGCGACGCGGTTCCCGAGGCGGTCGCCCGCCCGCGTTCGATCCGATCGACTATCGCGGTCGCAACGTCGTTGAACGCCAGTTCAACCTGCTCAAACAATGGCGCGGTCTGGCTACTCGCTACGACAAGCTCTCCATCGTCTACCGATCCGCGGTTATCCTCCACGCCGCGATCACCTGGACCAAAGCATTGTCAGACACGCCCTAGTTGATCCGGCCCGGACGATGTCACTGACAGACGTGCCCACATACGTCCGCAGCGGTGTGGACTCCGTCCGCGCCCACCCGCCCGGGTCGAGACGACGAGAACTAGTACTCCAGCCGCAGATCGTGATTTTGTCTGTGTCTTCGCTGGTAGTGGGCTTGTTTGGCGCGGTGTTGGTGGCGTCGTCGCCATAGTGACCAGGCTTGGGTGACGAGGCGGCTGGGTGTGGTGATCAGGTGTGCCAGGAGACGCCGGATTTCGGCGAGGGTGAGCAGGATGAGCCCGCAGTCTGGGCTTTTGGGGCGGTGGCGGCGGTGACGGCCAGGAAGGCGTGGGCGAGCATGGCCAGGGTGATGTGCCGGTACCAGGCGTCGTGTGATGTCCGGGGAGGTTGGTCAGTCGGGTAACTGGTGGGCGGCTTCCGATGGCGGAGTGGGCGCGGTGGTGATTGTAGAAGTGCATCCAGGCTGGCAGGGCGGCGTTGCGTTGTTGGGTTGATTCGTAGAGGCGGGCGTAGGCCCAGCCGTCGGCGAGGGTGCGGTGGAACCGTTCGATTTTGCCGTTGGTTTGGGGCCGGTAGAGCCGGGTGCGTTTGTGGGTGATGCCGAGCTCGCGACACGTATCGCGCCAGGCGTGAGAGCGGTAACAGGCACCGTTGTCCGACAGCACCCGTTCGACGGTGACGCCGTGTTCGGCGAACCACGCGACAGCGCCGTGCAGCACATCGATCGCGGTGGTCGTTTTCTCGTCCTGGCGGATTTCGGCGTAGGCGACCCTGGAATGGTCATCGATGACGGTGTGCAGGTAAGCAGTGCCCAGCAGTGGGGCGTGGTGACGGTCGCGCTCGCCGGTGCGGTGTGCTGTGAGGGCGCGGTTGCGTTTTCCCTGGTGCCGTCCGAGGTAGCGCCAGCCGCCACCGTCGGGGATGTTGCCGAACTTGGTGACGTCGACGTGGATCAGCGATCCGGGGTGGTCGTGTTCGTAGCGGCGTAAGGGTTCGCCGGTGACCCGGTCGATTCGTGCGAGCCGGTTGATCCGGCAGCGCACCAGGACCGCGTGCACGGTCGAGGCCGGCATGCCCACACGCCCGCCGATCTGGACCGGGCCCAGCCGGTGACGCCACCGCAGCCCCACGATCCGCCGCACGAGCTGATCAGGGGTTTTGTTCGGGCTGTGGTGCGGCCGGCAACTGCGATCACGCATTCCCGCGACGCCTTCGACCCGGTACCGCTGGGCCCACTTCCGTGCTGTTCTCGGAGCCACCATGAACATCTTCGCCGCATGAGTGGCCGTCCAGCCCTCCTCGACGATCAAACGAGCCAATCGCAGCCGGGTACGTGGGGTCAGCGTGGCGTTAGGGTGGGACACGAAGGCCTCCGGTTGATGAAGCGGTTCCTAGACAGCTCCACTTCACAACCAGAGGCCTTCACCTGTCTGCAGAACAGGACCAACTCACACACCACGACCGGGACAACCTCCCCGGACATCACAACTAGCCGGTTCCCTAGGGGGATTCCTTCAGCAGTGCCTTGATGGCGAAGACATCGCTGTAGTTCGACGGGCCGTCGCGCGTGTCCTTGTACAGCGCGTTGTCCGTGAAGTGACTCATGTTCACCGCACGCCGGTCGTTGACGAGCTCGAACTGATAGGTCCTTCCCGCGGTCAACTGCGCCTTCGCGTAGGTGGAACCCCGGACGATCGACCAGCTGCCGGTATGCGGCATGGCGATGACGTCCTCGGTGACGAGTTCGCCGGTGGCGTCGTCGTGAACGCGCAGCAGCTTCATGCCGCTGGTGACGCCGGTGTTGATGGGGCCACCGACGGCCGCGTCGACCTGCAGGAGGTGCTCGCCGCTGGCCTGGGGCGTGATCCGGGTGGTGAGCTTGTCACCCGGTTCGGTTCCCCAGCCGGCGTAGTACACGCCGTTCTCGTTGCTGGTTCTGGTCCCGCCGATGGCTTCGAACTGCTCGCCGGTGGACTTGGTGATGCGGTCGTCATCCGGTCCCCAGTAGCAGACCGGCTTGGCGTGCTGGGAGGTGTTACCGCTGGAGCTGTAGGTCAACCGCACGCTGTAACAATGCGAGACGGAATTCCCGTCGGAGGTCGGATCGATCCACTCCTGCTCACCGGCGGTGACCGGGACGTCCTCGGCGATCACGGCGCCGTCGCGCAGGACGTCCATGGTGACCTTGGCCGGATCCTCATTCCCAGTCCCGATGGAGAGCTTCAACCGGTCACCTTCGGGCCGGACAGCGCGCACTTCCGGCGTGGTGGGCCCGTACAAGGCCTCCGTGGACGAGAGATCGACCGGTACGGGCGCCGGGACGCTCGGCTGCGGTTCGCTCAGTTCCACGATGAGCGTGGAGGTGCCGTCGTGCAGCATGTCCTCGGTGATCGTCGTACCAGCGGGGATCTGCTTGCCGTTGAGTGTCATCGACCGCACCGTGTAGGCACCGGTCGGCGTGCCTCCCTCGGGCAGCTCCAGTGCCATGTCGATCTTGTGGCCGCGGTAGTCGATTCCCTTGAGCTCGGCGCGGTTCCCGCTGAAATACTCGTGGCGCATTTGGGCGGGAAGGAACGGTGCCACGTGCAGACCGTCCGCCTGCGCGTCGATGCCGAACAGGCTCTGCTGCACCATCGACATCATTCCGGCCACGCTCCAGGTCTGGCGGTCCGAGTTGAGGGCCGTCTCGGTCGTGCCGTTGAGCAGGTTGATGTTCTCCTTGTTCGTGCCGAACAGCGCGGCTCCCCTGACCAGCGACCGCGCCTGAGCGTGGGCCACGCCGTCGTTGCCGGTCTTTGCGGCAGCCCGCATCATGTAGGCGGTCACGAACGGCCAGATGCCGTTGTTGTGGTACGGCTCGACACCCTGCTGCTGCGGCCAGAGCACGGATGGGCCGAACTCGGTCTGCGGGTAGTTGCGGACCGCTTGATCGGCCTGCTCGGGAGTGGCGACCCCGGTGAGCACCGCGAGCGAGGTGCCCAGCGCGTCGTAGCGGTTCACCGGAGAGGTGTCCAGCTCGGTGGACAGCATCTGGGAGAACTGGCCCTTCCCAGGCAGCCAGAACTTCGCTCGAATCGCCTCCATCAGCTTGTCGGCCCAGCTGCGGTACTTGGCGGCCGCACCCTGGTCGCCGACGCCGGCCGCGAGGCGTGACGCGGCGTCGATGGCCGCCCAGTGGGTGACGTTGGTCGACAACGATCGGGACGTCGCGATGGTCGCCACGTCGTCCTTTGTCCAGTCCGCGTAGCTCTGCTCGCGCCAGTCCAGGAAGGAGTGCTCGCCGAGGTAGAGGCCGTCGGCCGGGTCGAAGACCACCGCGCGGTCGTGCTCGACGGTGTTGCGGATGCCCTCGAACGCCCTAGCTGCGAACACCTGGCGCTCGCCGTCGGGCAACCAGTCGAGAACTTCACTGGCTCCCAGCGCCCACACGACTCGATCGGTGGAGTTCGGGTAGCTGCCGCCGGTACCGGTGTCCTGAATGATCTGCGTGTCCCCGGAGCCGTCGCGCCGATCGCTCAGCTTAAAGTCCAGGGTGTTGCGCATGCGCAGCGGATCGGCTGTGGTGAGGCCGAGATCGGCCGAGTATGAGACATCTCGGGTCCACACGTAGGTCCAGAGCTTGCCGGTGATGTAACAGCCACCGGGGCAAGGGAGCGGCTCACCGTTGTTGTACGAACCATCGGTGATCTGGTCCGCCTCGTTCAGCTCCGCCTCGTGATGCGCCAGGGCGTAGAGCCCGTCGAGCAGCGTCGACCCTGAGCGCAACGTCGGCTTTCCCGGGACCTCGCTGAACTCGCGTTCTCCGGCGACCGAGCTGACCAGCCGGTAGGTCCGCAGGCAGTCATCACCCACCGCTGTGACCGTGATCGTCGCGGATCCCGTGCGGTCCTGGAAACGGCCAGGAGCCGGCATCGCGCCACAGGCATCGGTTTCCACCGGAGCCGCAGCAGCCGGCTGCACGACGGATAACATCGCCACCGTCAATGCCACGGATACGCCCGCCTTCAGCGCAACTCCTGTTCGGCGCTGATGTGGTCTCGCCTCTGCACGGCTCAGGGAAGTCATGCACACCTCCGGAAATGTTCGCAAATCTGGTCAGGCACCGCTTCAGGATCAGGGCCGCCACCGGCACCTGGATCTCAAGCCGGACACTGCTGCCGACCGGGCGTGGTAGCGGCAGCAGTGCCCACGGCCTTTCGGAGAGTCACTGGATCAGGATCTTGTATTCCCAGGGCTGGAGCTCGAAGGTGTGCTTGCGCTCGAGTTCAACGCCGGAACCGGTGGAGTGGTCCCGGTATTCGCCTTCGTGGTCACCGGCGTCGATGGTGGCCGTGGTGGGCTCGGGGGAGAGATTCGCGACGACGACCACGCGGCTTCCCTCCTTCTCGCGGACGAAGGGCAGCACGTTCTCGTCCGAGGACTTGAGGAAGTCGGCTTGTCCGCCCGCGGCGCCGTTCCACAGTGCGGGGTTGTCCTTCTTGAGGACCACCAATCCCTTGTAGAACTCCTGCATGGACAGGTCTTCCCACGGGATCTGGTCCTTCTCGAAGAACTCCAACCGCTTGTCCAGCCCGGCTTCCTGCCCCGAGTAGATCAGCGGCATACCCGGCGCGAGGAAGGTCAGCGCGGCCATCGTCTTCTCCGCGTCGCCGAAGAGCTCGCGAGTGGTGCCGTTCCAGGAGTTCTCGTCGTGGTTCGACGTGAACTGCATCGGATAGGCGCCGTCCGGGTAGGTCTTCTGCACCCATTCCACGTACCGCTGCAGATCACGCGCCTTCTGCTGACCTTGAGCGATCTGGTGCATGGTGTGGAACATCGTCCACCCGTAGTTGGCCTGGAACTCGTTGTCCAGCAGGTGGGTCTTGTCCTCGTTCTCAGCGAGCAGGTACGTCGGCTTGATCTCGTCGAGCGCCGCCCGCACGTCCGGCCAGAAGTCGTCGGGTACGCCGGTGACGTAGTCCATCCGGTATCCGTCGACGTCGGCCTCGCGGACCCAGAAGCGCATCGCGTCGATCAGCCCGGCGCGCATGTCGGGGTTGTTCCAGTTCAGCTGGGCGACGTCGGTCCAGTCCGTTCCAGTGGGAGGGGTCAGGTTGCCCTCGTCGTCGCGCACGTACCAATCGGGGTGCTGCTCGGTCCACGGGTGGTCGTGGGCGGTGTGGTTGGGCACGAAGTCGAGCATCACCTTGAACCCCATGCCGTGCGCCTTCGCCACCAGCGCCTTGAAGTCCTCCATCGTGCCGAACTCAGGGTTGACCGACTGGTAGTCGCGCACCGAGTAGTAGGAGCCGAGCGTTCCCTTGCGGTTCTTCTCGCCGATGGGGTGGATGGGCATAAACCACAGGATGTCGACGCCCAGCTCCTTCAGCCGGGGAAGGTGCTCCTCGAAGGCCTTGAAAGTGCCTTCTTCGGTGTACTGCCGGACGTTGACCTCGTAGATGACGGCGTTCTTGGACCATTCCAGGCCATTGCTCGGCGGAACGGCCATAGCAGCGGAGGGAAGAGCCAGGGCCACGAGCACTGCCATGATGAGCGCTCTGACGGATCGTCGTGCTGATCTGACCATTTCTCGACAACACCATCCTTCACTTCTTCGGCGGACCTGCGAGGCCTCAGCGAACGGGCGAGACGTAACGAGTCGGCCACCGTCGCTTTTGCACGCTGGCGGCAGGACGAGGAGAGCACGACGCACCCGAGTCGCGCGGAAGGTTGTTCGGTGACAACGTCGGTACGTGGGCACGTCGTGAGGTTCGCTGGCCGGCGTTTCAGACAACCTGGCCAACGAAGTTGTGCGCGGGCACTGCCCGCACCAGTCACAGGGATCCGACGCACGGACTAAGCACGCCGTGAACTGCGGTGACCTAGTTAGGATCGGGAGCCGACTTGGCCATGGGCCGCGTCTCCGGTCGCCACTGTCATGCGTCGCTGCGACGTAGCGTCGCGTGCGAGGCCAATGCGAGTAATTCGGGATCGATACAGAGCCGCACGCCTGGGTTTCATTCGATCTCCTTTGATCCGACTTCGCAAAGGCCGACGTCGTCGCTGCCGTCGACCCCGGGCGTGGTAACGCAGGCGGTGGACAGTGCCGGGCCGACCGCGACGGTCGGCGCCAGCACGAGGTGGATTGGCCGCGCGGCAACGTGAGCGGTTCGCGCTCTTCCGGATGTCCGCACTCTCACTCTGATTCTTCATCAGTGCAGTGCTTGTGCTGAAACTTAAGCGGGTGCGTGATCGAAGTCAAGCGTGATTTTCGCAAAATGTTGCGAACCCGCGCGACATTGCGCGCACAAGAGCACCCCTTCAGCAGAGTTTTTAGCTCAGATGACGGCTAGGTGGAAGCACTACTTGCCAGAGGCTTGCAAAACTTTGCAACGTGTACAGGTCCTGTGATCTGGTGCTCCCGGTAGCGCCGAAACGACGTCCTAAGGGGTCCTCGCAGAATGATCTTGGTCTGGCAGGGTGAGGGCGGAGTTGATCACGTTCTGTTGGGAGCGTGGGATGGCTCGCCCGAAGCCATGGGAGGTCAGCGACGAGCTGTGGGCGTTGATCGAGCCGTTGCTGTGACGATCGCAAGGCCCTGCAGGGCATTCTGTTCGTGCTTTACACCGGCGTCCAGTGGGAGTTCTTGCCCCAGGAGCTGGGGTGTGGCTCGGGATCGACGTGCTGGCGGCGGCTGGCCGAATGGCAGCAAGCTGAGGTGTGGAAAGAGTTGCAGCAGGTGCTGCTGGCGAAGTTGCGTGCTGCCGATCAGCTGGATTTTTCCCGTGCGACAGTGGACTACTCCCAGGTACAAGCGAAACGGGGCCGATCGTGCCCAAAAGTCGGTCCGAGTCCGGTTGACCGCGGGCGGCCGGGCTCGAAGCACCATGTCATCACCGACGCCTGCGGAACCCCGTTGCGGGTGTCTGTCACCGGTGGCAACCGCAACGATGTCACACAGCTGATACCGCTGGTCGAAGCGATCCCGAAAGTACGAGGTCTGCCGGGGCGGCCCCGTCGCAAACCTGATGAGATCTACGCCGACCGCGGCTACGACCACGACACTTATCGGGATTAGCTTCGCGCACGCGGCAGCACGGCAGTCTTACGAGACGCGACGCACTGGGATGACGTCGTCCGCGTTCTCGGCTTCAAACATCTGCGGCGACACGATCTCCGGCACACAGGACTGACCTGGATGGCCGACGCTGGCGTTCCACTCCATGTCCTGCGCAAGGTGGCTGGGCACGGCAACATCGCCACCACGCAGCGCTACCTGCATCCGGACCATCAGTCGATCATCGAAGCCGGCAATGCGCTGTCGGCGTACTTGACCCGCGACGGAACCACTGGTCCCCAATTGGTCCCCGGCAGCAATTCAACGGCCGCTGAACTCGCTCTGTGATCCAACTAAAAAAGGCCCGCTGACCTGCCATTACTCGGCAAATCAACGGACCTTTTCACCGGTCGGGACGGCGGGATTCGAACCCACGACCCCTTGACCCCCAGTCAAGTGCGCTACCAAGCTGCGCTACGTCCCGGCCACCCCGTGGGGTGTGCACATAGCTTACCCCACGGTTCTCGCGGCGATCATGACCCCCTCCTTGAGGGCGTCGTCGCAGGTCACGGCCTGTGCGAAGCTGATCAGGACTTGCAGTGTCGACTTCGATCTCCCAGGTGCACCAGCAGCTGGTCGTGGTCGCCGCGACCTCGAAGGGGCAGGGGTTCCCCGGTCACGGCGTAGCGGCTGTGCTCGTCGAGGAACGGGGACCTCGGCGGCCAGGGCCTTGACCTGCTCGTCGGACAGCCGGTGCGGGAAGTACCAGCTTCGCGTCGTCCCAGGAGCTTTCGAGGGGGCGGACGAAGACCGCGACGTCCACGGCGATGATCGCCAGCAGTCCCGCCGTTCCACCGAGGCCGAGCCACAGCTTCGGCAGCGGGCCCGTCCGGCCGTGCGCGCCCTCGGGCGTGGCGGATCGTCCCGCACTGCGCCTGCCCGCCACCACGCGACGTCTCGCCACCGATGCCACCTCCGGGCCCACCCCCGGTACCGCCGCGGTGGAGATGAGCGAGGCGCGGACGAGGGCAGGCCGGGAACGGAATCGATACCCACGAACAGACCGATCACCCGGTCGAGTGTGACCCGGTGCACCACTGCGCCTGAACTGGATCACACCCGTCCAGATGTCCGTCCATTTGTGGTCAATTCCGTCCAATGGCCTGTCCCACCTCTGACTTCTGCGATCGAGATGCGATCATGTGCCCAACGGTTCCGAACTGAGGAGGACGCCTGTGGTCGAGCAGTCCCGCGACGCTGCGGACCTGGACGTCTCGCGCCCCAACCCGGGACGGATCTACGACTGGTTCCTCGGTGGGAACGCCAACTGGGCGATCGATCGCGTCTTCGGCGAGCGGCTGCTCGGCATGTGGCCGCAGATCGCGGGCGTGGCCCGGCAGAACCGCTCGTTCATGCAGCGCGCCGTCGTGGACGCCTTCGACGCCGGGATCCGCCAGTTCCTCGACCTGGGCTCGGGCATCCCGACCATGGGCAACGTGCACGAGATCCTGCGGGAGCACACCGACGAGCCGGTTCGCGTGGTCTACGTCGACTGCGAGCCGGTCGCGACCGCTCACACCCGGGTCAACCTGCAGGAAACGGACTGGGCCGGGGTCGTCCAGGCGGACCTGCTGAACTGGCGCGAGATCTTCGCCGACGACGTCACCAAGCGCCTGCTCGACCTGGAGCAGCCGGTGTGCCTGCTGGCGGTGTCCGTTCTGCAGTTCATCGGCCCGGAGGGTGACATCCCGGAGGTGCTGCGGCGCTACGCCGGGAAGCTCGCGGCCGGTTCCCGGGTGGCCGTCACGCACTTCGCCTCCGACGTCCCCGATCACGACGCGCGCGCCTCGATGGAGCGGTTCCGGACCGAGTGCGACGTCACGCCCAACCCGCTGTGGCTGCGGGACCGGGCCACCATCACCGAGTGGCTCGAAGGACTCGGCGACCGGTGGAGCCTGCTGTCCCCGGGCGTCGCGCAGCTGCCGGACTGGCGTCCCGACCTGATCACCGACCCGAAGGCCGCGGCTGAAGCCGAGGCGATGCGCCCCTACGCGTGGTTCGGCATCAGCGAGAAGGCCTGACCTCCCTCTCCGTGGCCTGAACGCGTGATCCGCTGATCGGCGCATCCTTCGGCGTCGTACGTCGTTGAAAGCGACATGATCAGTCGTTGGGTGCACAGCGCCGTGCTCGCCGCTCTGGTGCTCGTCATCGCGCCAATTCCCGCGCAGGCCGACTCGGGATTCGCTCCCGTCGACCGGCCGGGGCCTGCGCTGAGCGTTCCGCAGGACCAGCTGAAGGCGGCCTTGTCGTGTCATGGCGATCCGGGCAGCGAGCAGCAGCCGGTCCTGCTCAGCCCGGCCACGAGCGTCACTCCGGAGGAGAACTACTCCTGGACCTACGCCAAGGCCTTCACCGACCAGGACCGCTTCTGGTGCGCGGTGACGATGCCCGACCACACGATGGGCGACATCCAGGTCGCCGGGGAGCACCTGGTGCACTCGATCCGGGCGATGCACCGGCTGACCGGCAAGCGCGTCGCGGTCCTCGGCCACTCCCAGGGCGGCATGAGCATGCGCTGGGCGCTGCGGTTCTGGCCTGATGTGCGTCCCGTGGTCGACGACATCATCGGCATGGCGCCGTCCAACCACGGCACCGAGACGCTCAAGGGCTGCGGCCCCGGTCCGACCTCGTGCAAGCCGGCGGTGTGGCAGCAGCTGGCCGGTTCGGAGTTCATGCGGGCGCTCAACAGCCGCGCCGAGACCTACGAGGGCATCAGCTACACCGTCGTCTACACCCGCCACGACGAGGTCGTGACCCCGCCGGAATCCTCCGAGCTCACCACCGGCGAGGGCATGATCACGAACGTCGCCACGCAGGACCTGTGCGCGGCGAACACCTCCACCCACCTGCTGGTCGGCACGATCGATCCGGTGACGTACGCGCTGGTCATCGACGCGCTGGACCACCCGGGCCCGGCCGATCCGGCTCGGGTCGACGCCTCGGTCTGCGGCCAGCCGCTGATGCCGCACATCGACCCCGCGTCGGTGGACACCTACTTGCGACCGCTGTCGGCGATCCCGGGTCTGCTCAGCACCGCTCTGCCGGGGGTGAACCTGGTGGGCGCGCCCTCGGTCGACCGGGAACCGCAGCTCCGCTGCTACGTCTACGCGGCGGGCTGCTGAGCCGGCGCGCAGGTGAAACTGGCCGCGTCATCGGGGGTTTCCGGTGATGTACCTGGGCCACTCGCAGAGCGGTCTGGTGCGGGCGTGGTTCAGGTCGGCCACCGTCGGGTTCACCGGCGGTCGGCCGGCCTCGACCCACTGCTCCAATGCGGTCAGCGACGGTAACCAGCCCCAACAGCCACGAAGAGGTAAGAACCACCCACCAATCACCCAC
>NZ_SMKS01000109.1:0-11363 GCF_004348435.1 Saccharopolyspora terrae
ACGGTCATCGGGCGTTATGAGGGTGATTACCTGTTGATCGCTCAGGGGAACGTGATGTGGCACGTTCGGGCGGGGCGGGTCGTGCTGGCCACCGGGGCGCATGAGCGGCCTCTGGTGTTCGCCGGGAACGATCGGCCCGGGATCATGCTGGCGTCGGCCGTGTCGACCTACCTGCGCAGGTTCGCCGTGGTGCCCGGTCGCGAGGCGGTCGTGGCCACGACCGGCGACAGCGCCTACGCCACGGCCGCTGAGCTCGCCGCAGCCGGGTGCCGGGTGCGGGCCGTCGTCGACAGCCGCAGCGACCCGCCACCCGCCGACGTCCCGGTGATCGCCGGAACGACCGTCGTCGGCACCACCGGCCGCTGCCTGGAATCCGTGCTGCTGTCCGACGGAACGGAGATCGACTGCGACCTGCTGGCGGTCAGCGGCGGCTGGAGCCCGGTGCTGCACCTGCACGACGGCGACCGCCTCTGGGACGACGGCATCGCCGCGTTCCGGCCGATCGACGGCCTGGTCGCCGGAGCCGCGAACGGAACCTTCGACCTCCCCGGCTGCATCACCGAAGGACTCCAGGCGGGCGCCCGCGCAGCCGGAACGCCCGCTCCCCCGGCGCCGGACCTGCCGCCCGAGCCGATCCGCCCGCCCCACCCGGTCTGGCTGACGCCCGGCGACGACACCGAGCAGTTCGTGGACTTCCAGCGCGACGCCACGGTCGCCGACATCCGGCGCGCGATCGGCGCCGGGCTGCGCTCGGTCGAGCACATCAAGCGCTACACGACCATCGGGGTCGGCAGCGACCAGGGCAAGACCTCGTGGGTCAACGCGATGGCCGTCATCGCCGCAGAACTCGGCGTCGGACCCGACGAGGTCGGCACCCCCGCGTTCCGCCCGCCCTACGTCCCGGTCCCGTTCGCGCTGATGGCCGCCCGCGAGCGCGGCGACCTCCACGACCCGATCCGCACCACCCCGATGCACTCCTGGCACGTGGCTCACGGCGCGGTGTTCGAGGACGTGGGGCAGTGGCGGCGCCCGCGCCACTACCCGCGGCCCGGCGAGGACATGGCCGCGGCCGTGCACCGCGAATGCCTCGCCGCGCGCACCGGGGTCGCCATGCAGGACGTCAGCACGCTCGGCCGCATCGAGGTCGTGGGCCCGGACTCGCCGGAGTTCCTCAACCGCGTCTACACCGGCGGATTCGCGAAGCTGCCGGTCGGCAAGGGGCGCTACGGGATCATGTGCGCCGTCGACGGGATGGTCTTCGACGACGGGGTCGTGCTGCGGTTGGCCCCCGACCACTACCTGCTGAGCACCACCACCGGCGGTGCCGAGAAGGTGCTGGACTGGCTGGAGCAGTGGCTGCAGACCGAGTGGACCGACCTCGACGTGCGCTGCACCTCGGTCACCGAGCAGTGGGCGGCGGTGGCCGTCACCGGCCCCGACTCGGGCGAGGTCGTCGCGCGGCTGGCGCCCGATCTGGGCGAGCTCGGGTTCCTGGAGTTCCGGGACACCGCGCTGCACAACGGGATTCCCGCCCGCATCGCGCGGATCTCGTTCTCCGGTGAACTGGCCTACGAGATCAACGTCCCGTCCTGGTACGGCCTGGCGCTGTGGGAGGACGTCGGCGTCACGCCCTACGGCACCGAGACGATGCACGTGCTGCGCGCCGAGAAGGGCTACGTCATCGTCGGCCAGGACACCGACGGCACCGTCACCCCGCTCGACCTCGGCATGCCCGTCTCGCAGCGCAAGGACTTCATCGGCAAGCGGTCGCTGAGCCGCGCCGACACGGCCCGCGCCGACCGCGAGCAGCTCGTCGGCCTGCTGACCGAGGACCCCGCCGAGCTCCTGCCGGAAGGAGCTCGCCTGGCGGGCGGGATCGGCCACGTGACCTCCAGCTACCGCAGCCCGATCCTCGGCCGCACCATCGCGCTGGCCCTGGTCCGGTCCGGCCGCGACCGCATCGGCGAGCGCCTCGGGGTCTCGCTCGACGACCGCGAGGTGCCGGTGCGGGTGCACGAGCCGGTGTTCTACGACCCGGGAGGAGTCCGCCGTGACGGTCGACGTTGATCTGCGCCGCAGCCCGCTCGGGCACCGCGCTGCCGAGCTCGCGGACGTGCTGGTCGAGGAGCCGTTCCTGCCCCAGCTCGACGTGCGCACGGACGCCGAGCTCGCGCTGGGGCTGCGGCTCCCGGAGGTCAACCGGGTCACCGGCGACGAGCACCGCGCCGCCCTCGGCCTCGGCCCGGACGAGCACCTGCTGATCGGGGTCACCGGAACGGAGCCGGGCCATCGGAGCCTGGTCGACGTGTCGGCGGCCCGCACCACCCTGCGCCTGCACGACCGCGAGGTCCTGGGAGCCCTGTGCTCCCTCGACCTGCACCCCGGGGTGTTCGTCCCGGGGCACTGCGCGCAGACCCTGGTCGCCGGGGTCCCGGTGATCCTCTGGCGCCTCGACGTCGGCTACCGGGTCCTGGTCCGCAACTCCTACGCGGGCCACCTCGCCACGGCGTTGCTCGACGCTCGCCAAGTGACCTCGGGTGTTGCACAATGAGGAACAGAATTTCCTGCCCATCCCGGATGATCGCGGAATAGGTCCGCCGAGCCGATAGGGTCTGGCCCGTGGCTAGTGCGTCTCAATCACGCGGAAGTAGCTCGGGTGCCCTCGTGCAATCTGTCGACCGGGCGGTGACCGTGCTGGAACTGCTGGCCCGCAACGGCGAGGTGGGCATCACCGAGATCGCCGGCGAGCTCGGCGTGCACAAGTCCACCGCGTCCCGTCTGGTCAGCGTGCTGGAATCGCGCGGTCTGGTCGAGCAGCTCGGCGAGCGCGGCAAGTACGCCATCGGCTTCGGGATCGTGCGGCTGGCGGGCGCGGCCACCGAGCGGCTGGACCTCTCGCGCATCGGCCAGGCCTACTGCGATTCGCTGGCCACCGAGCTCGGCGAGACCGTCAACATCGCCGTCCGCGACTTCGACGTGGCCATCAACATCAGCCAGGCCAGGGGTACCGCCTCGGTCACCGCGCACAACTGGGTCGGCCAGCGCACGCCGCTGCACGCCACCTCCAGCGGCAAGGTGCTGCTCGCCCACGCTCCCCGCGACGACCAGGACCGCATCCTGGCGCGCAAGCTGGAGCAGTACACCGAGCAGACCGTCACCGCCGCCCGCCAGCAGCGCAAGGACTTCGAGCTCATCGTCCACGACGGCTACGCGACCAGCTACGAGGAGTTCGAGATCGGGCTCAACGCCGCCGCCGTCGCCGTCTACGACCACGAGGGCAACGTGGTGGCGGCGCTGAGCGCGTCCGGCCCCACCTACCGCTTCACCCGCGAGCGGGTGCGCGAGGCCGTCGGGTTCATGCGGGACGCGTCCGCGGACCTGTCGGCGCAGCTGGGATTCCTCCCGTCAGTCCCGGGTGAGTGACAGCTCCTCCAAGTCGAGCTGGTGCATGACGCGGCGCAGCACCTCGTCGTCGATCCGGCGGGCGTCGCGGAACTGCACGAACACCGCCCGCTCGGCGGCCAGCATCTCGCTGCGCAACCTCCGGTAGGCGGCGGTGGGGCTCTCGCCCAGCTCCTCGTCGGAGCGTCCCAGCCGTTCCCACGCCCGGTTGGCTCGCTGCTGCGCGGCCCGCCGGAGCTGATCGGCCACGTCCCCGGGCGGCTCGGCCTCCGCGGTCAGGTCGTCGAGGCGCTCCTGCGAGGCGCGCGCGGCGTTGTGCCTGGCCTCCGCTTCGGCGAGCGCGTCGGTGTAGTCCTCGCCGCCGGTCACGCCGAGCCGCTCGATCAACCGGCGCAGCGTGGTGCCGTGCAGCAGCAGCGTCGTGAGCGTGACGAACAGGGTCAGGAACAGCACCTCGTCGCGGTGCGGGAACGGCTGCCCGGACAGCGTCACCGTCGGGATCGCCGAGGCCGCCGCCAGCGACACCACCCCGCGCATCCCGGCCCACGACACGACCAGCTTGTACCGCCAGTCGGGGCGCTTGCCGCGCAGCCACTCCGGCAGGTACATCACGCCGAACACCCACACCACGCGCGCCAGCACCACCGCGACGGTCAGCGCGCAGCCCGCCAGCAGCAGCGGCCCGAACCCGGTGCTCACGCCGGCCACGACGCTGCTGAGCTGCAGGCCGATCAGCGCGAACACCACCGCTTCCAGCAGCGTGTCCACCGCGCCCCACACGGCCTTGTCCTGCACCCTCGTCGCCGCGCTGCGCGCGGGCGCCTGGTGGCCCAGGTACAGCCCGGCGACCACCACAGCCAGCACTCCGGAGGTGTGCGCCTCCTCGGCGACGAAGTAGGCGAAGAACGGCACGATCAACCCGACCGCGCTGTCGAGCATGTCGTCGCGCAGCAGCGGCTTGACCCGGTTGACCACCCACGCGATCACCAGGCCGATCAGCGTTCCGCCCACCGCCGCCAGCAGGAACATGCCCAGGCCCGACAGCAGCGAGGTGCCGGTGCCGATCGCCGCGGCCACCGCGACCCGGTAGGCGGTCAGCGCGGTCGCGTCGTTGACCAGGCTCTCTCCGCTGAGCACCGTCATCAGCCTGCGCGGCAACCCGACCCGGCGGCCGATCGACGTCGCCGCCACCGCGTCCGGCGGGGCGATGACCGCGCCGAGCACCAGCGCCGCGCTCAGCGGCAAGCCGGGCACCAGCCACCACGCCACCAGCCCGGCGATGGCGGTGCTGAACAGCACCAGTCCGATCGCCAGCAACCCGATCGGCCGCAGGTTCGCCTTGATCCCGACCGTCGAGCTGTGCAGCGCGGCCGAGTACAGCAGCGGTGGCAGGATCAGCAGCAGGATCACGTCGGGGTTGATCGCGTAGTCCGGCACGCCCGGGATCGCCGAGACCGCCAGCCCGACGACGACCAGCACCAGCGGTGCCGACACGCCGAGGCGGCGGGACAGTGCGGTGACGGCCAGCGCTCCGGCGAGCAGAGCCATCAAGGCGGGCAGGTCGTGCATGCTCACTCCCGTCGGGACATGCTGAGCGGCAGGAGAGAAGGGACCAGACGATGTCGGATCGTTGCGCACACCTGACCGGTGCCGCCACTCAGCGGCCGAACCCCAGCAGCGTAAACGGCTGCGAGGACTGCCTGGCCGCCGGTGAGCGAGTCTGGGCGCACCTGCGGATCTGCACGGACTGCGGCCACGTGGGGTGCTGCGATTCCAGCCCCAACCGGCACGCCACGGTCCACCACGAGCAGACCCGCCATCCGGTGATCCGCTCGTTCGAGCCGGGCGAGAACTGGATGTGGTGCTTCGTCGACGAGCAGCTGGGCGTCTGAGGGATCAGTCCGCTTCCTCGGCGGCGTCCTCGATGGTCTCGCCGCGGCCGAGGCGGCTGCGGTGCTTGCTGTAGACGAAGTAGATCAGCAGGCCGAGGGCCATCCAGATGCCGAACCGCAGCCAGGTCCAGCCTTCGAGGTTGAGCATCAGGTAGAGGCAGGCCAGCGCGGCGAGGATCGGGATCACCGGCACCAGCGGGACGCGGAACGCGCGCGGCAGGTCCGGGCGCGTCCGGCGCATCACCAGCACGCCGATGGAGACCAGCACGAACGCGAACAGGGTGCCGATGTTGGTCATCTCGGCGAGCACGTCGATCGGCGTCAGCGAGGCGATGATCGCGACCACGATCCCGGTGATCACCGTGATCCGGTAGGGCGTGCGGTACTTGGGGTGGACCTTCGCGAAGTACACCGGCAGCAGCCCGTCGCGGGCCATCGCGAAGCCGACGCGGGCCTGCCCGAGCATCAGGATCAGGATCACCGTGGTCAGACCGGCGATCGCGCCCAGCGACACCAGGCCGACCGCCCACGGCGCTCCGATCGCCTGGAACGCGGTGGCCATGGGTGCGGCGGTGTCGAGCTTGTCGTACTTGACGATGCCGGTCATCACCAGCGAGACCAGCACGTAGAGGATCGAGCAGATCGCCAGCGAGCCGAGGATGCCGATCGGCATGTCGCGCTGCGGCCTGCGGGTCTCCTCCGCGCCGCTGGCGACGATGTCGAAGCCGATGTAGGCGAAGAACACCAGTGCGGCTCCGGCCACCAGGCCGCTGACGCCGAACGAGCCGGTGCTGCCGAAGATCGCGTTGATCAGCGGGTCGTTGAGCGCGGAGCCGGTTTCGGACGGGTCCGGGGGCTGGTGCGGCGGGATGAACGGGTCCCAGTTGGCGGTCTTGACGAAGAACGCGCCGAAGATGATGAAGAACAGCACCACGGCCAGCTTGATCGCCACGACCACGTTGGTCACCGAAGCGCTCAGCCGGATGCCGACCACCAGCACGACGGTCAGCAGCAGCGCGATGATCGCGGCGGGCAGGTTCATCGCCCCGCCCGCGCCGGGTGCGGCGGTCAGCGATTCGGGCAGCCCGAGGCCGATCGCGCTGAGCGCTTCGACGAAGTACTGCGACCAGCCCACCGAGACGGTGGAGGCACCGATGACGAACTCCAGCATCAGGTCCCAGCCGATGATCCAGGCCAGGAACTCCCCGAGCGAGGCGTAGGAGAACGTGTAGGCGGATCCGGCGACGGGCACGACCGAGGCGAACTCGGCGTAGCAGAGGGCGGCAAGTCCGCAGGCGATGCCGGAGATGACGAAGGAGATCGAGATGCCCGGCCCGGCGTCGGTGGCCGCGGCGACACCCGTGAGCACGAAGATCCCGGTGCCGATGATCGCGCCGATCCCGATGCCGAGCAGGTCAACCGCTCTGAGCACGCGGCGCAACCGAAATTCCGGTGCCTCGGCGTCCTGAATCGACTGCTCGACCGATTTGACCCGCATGATCGACATGACTGGCCTCCCGGGGGAACCCGAAACTCAGCCCAGAATGGTGACTCGGGTCACATATCGCAATGGTTCGTCCGCAAAACGGCCGCTGAACTGCGACGACTCAGCCCTTGGTGTGCTCGTTGAGGGCGTCGATCGCCGACGTCTTGGTCTCCTGGTCGACCGAGCCGGACTCCGCCTCCGGCGGGGCGACCGGCTCCAGGTCCGGGCGCGTCGGATCGCGCCGCTCGGCGACCGGCTGGAACCGCGGGTGCGACGGCGGAGCCGGCGGCATGGGCCTGCGCGGAGCGGGACGCGGCGGCTGGCTGACGCTGATGTAGAAGGCCTGCAGCAGCAGCACGATGATCCCGACGATCAGCGCGGTCACGGCCAGGTAGAGGGCGTTGCGGTCGTTGCCCAGCCACCACAGCGCACCGCCGACGCCGACGGCGATACCGGCGACGATCGCCAGCAGGTGGAAGAGCAGATGAACGGGATAACCCCGCACGGCCGACACCTCCCCAGGCGTGGGAATCGGGCCTCTCGGGTCACACGCGCGCCGGGGGTGGTGGGTTGCCCGCCGACCGGCTCGGAACGCGGCGACTTCGGCTCCGATGGTATCCCCGGTGACCATCAGATTGCTCGATCAACGATCGTTCGGAGCACCGGATCGATCCGCGGCGAAATCGTTTTCACCCGTTGGGGCGACCGGGGCGGGACGCGAGCAGCGTTCAAGACGCCTCGCACCTACCGTGAAATCAACAGGCCACAGTGGATCTGCGCGTGCATCGGACGACTCGAACACGAGGCCGCCGACCCGACCGGGGTACCGGGTGGTGTCGCGCGGGCAACCGATGGGCGCGAACCGGCTTAGGTTTCGGGGGTGTTGCCGGTGCTGAATTCATTGACCGGGTTCGCCGGAGCGGCGGGCATCGGCATCGGAATGGTTCTGGGCTTCTCGATCGTGATGTCGTGGGTGGAGCGAGGCATGCTCGGCTCCGGCACCACACGCCGAGGCAGGCACCGCGACCACCAGCGCGGTCTCGTCGCCGCCTATCGCAGGCACCGCGCGGCGCTGCTGGCCCGGGGGGCGTTCCTCCCGGCGGCGGCCGCGGTCGTCGCCACGGTCCGCGGGCCGCGCGGCGAGGTCGTCATCGGGGGAGGTCCCGGAGCGATGCGCCGGCCGGGGGCGCGGCATTCCTCCTTCGACCCGCCTACACCACCTCGAAGTCGGCGAAGTCGAACCCCGGCGACACCACGCACGTGACCAGCGATTCGACCGTCGCGGCGGCGGAAGCGCACTGCCAGGTCCCGGCCGGGATCACCGCCTGCGGCGTCTGACCCGCACCGGCGCCCAGAACGAGCTGCTCGGGGTGGTCGGAGGGCCTCGCCCCCGTGCCGCCCAGGTGCAGCGTCAGCGGGCCGCCCCGGTGCCACAGCCACACCTCGTCGGAGGCCACCACGTGCCACGCCGAGTGCTGGCCGGGCGGGAGCAGGAAGTAGATCGTGGTCGCGGTCGGCCGGGTGCCGTTGGGGCGCTCGACCTCGACCGGACTGGCCCACGTCCGCCGGTACCAGCCGCCCTCGGGGTGCGGCAGCAGGTCGAACTCCTCGGCGGTGCGGCTGCGCGACTCCAGCGACAGGAAGCGGCCCTTGACGTCGCGGCGCGCGTAGCGGATGCCGATCACCGACTCGCGGTCCAGCGGACCGTAGACGTGCGGGAACAGCGCCTCGTCGGACACCCCGGGCGGTGGCGCCGGGTCGGCGGCCTCCCAGCGCACCGGTGCGGACAGCCGCTCCGGGTCGAGCTCGACGGCGACCATCGGTTCCTCGACGTCGCTGTAGAGGTTGTTGGCCACGGCCAGCGTGGTGGGCACGTCGGGGGAGCAGTGCACGAAGCCCTGCGAGGTCAGGCTCGCGGCTGTGATGGGCTGGTCGCGGTCGTTGTGGAAGGTGCTCAACGGCAGCAGGTGCAGCACGGTCGATCCGGTCACGTGGCCCAGTGTCTCGCGCCACCCCCGTCGAATGCGATCACCTGCGTAGGATTTTCGCCGTCCCGTGATGCCGGAGCCGAAGCGGAGGGTTGACATGCGGATCGCAGTGCTCGACGACTACCAGGACGTCGCCCGCAGCTACGCTGACTGGGACGGGCTGGACGTCGAGGTGTTCACCGAGCACATCGCCGACGTCGACGAGCTCGTGTCGCGGCTGGAGCCGTTCGACGTGATCGCCGCGATGCGCGAGCGCACCCGCTTCCCGCGCGAGGTGATCACCCGGCTGCCGAACCTGAAGCTGCTGGTCACCACCGGCATGCGCAACGCCTCGATCGACCTGGACGCGGCGCGCGAGCACGGCGTGGTGGTGTCCGGGACCGGCAGCGGTCGCGGCTGGGCAGCGACCTCCGAACTGGCCTGGGGGCTGATCTTCGCGCTGCTGCGCGACATCCCCGGGCAGGACCGGCGGATCCGCACCGGCGGCTGGCAGACCGGCGTGGGCGTGGAGCTCGGCGGCAAGACCCTCGGCGTGCTCGGGCTCGGGCGGCTCGGCTCGCACATGGCCACCGTCGGTCGTGCGTTCGGCATGGACGTGATCGCCTGGAGCAGCAACCTCACCCAGCAGCGCGCGGCCGAGGTCGGTGCGCGGCTGGTCGGCAAGGACGAGCTGTTCGAGCGGTCCGACGTGCTCAGCGTCCACCTGGTGCTGAGCAAGCGGTCCCGGGGTCTGGTGGGAGCCGACGACCTGGCGCTGATGAAGCCCACCGCGTACCTGATCAACACCTCGCGCGGCCCGATCGTCGACGAGGACGCGCTGCGCACCGCGCTGCGCGAGGGCCGGATCGCCGGCGCGGGCATCGACGTCTACGGCACCGAGCCGCTGCCCGTCGACGACCCGTGGCGCGACACGCCGCGCACGGTCCTGACCCCGCACATCGGCTACGTCACCGACGACACCTACCAGGCGTTCTTCGTCGAGACCGTCGAGGACATCCGCGCCTTCGCGGCGGGTTCCCCGATCCGGGTGCTAAACGGAGGCTGAACGGCCGAAAAATCACCCCTTGACTCTTGGGGAGACCGACATCACAGTCATACCAACCAGTCGGTCTGTCGGAGGACAAGGGAGCCCTTCCATGACTGTTCAGGAGCCACCCAGAACACCCAAGAAATTGCTCGGCGCGGCGCTGATCGCGAGTTCCATCGAGTGGTACGACTTCTTCATCTACGCCACCGCGGCCGCGCTGGTGTTCGGCACGCAGTTCTTCCCGAACGCCACGCCGTTGATCGGCGTGCTGCTGTCCTTCGCGACGTTCTGGGCCGGGTTCGTCGCCCGCCCCATCGGTGGCCTGGTCTTCGGTCACCTCGGCGACAAGATCGGCCGCAAGCCCGCGGTCGTGACCTGCCTGATCATGATGGGCACGGCGACGTTCCTCATCGGCGTGCTGCCCGGCGCGGGCACCATCGGAGTCGCGGCCCCGATCCTGCTGGTGACGCTGCGATTCCTGCAGGGCATCGCGGTCGGCGGTCAGTGGGGCGGCATCGTGCTGCTGCTGACCGAGAACAGCGCGAGCGGCAAGCGCGGCATGGCGGGCACGTTCGGTCAGATGGGCGTGCCGTTCGGCGTCATCTTCGGCAACCTCGCCTTCCTCGGCGTCGGCGCGATGATGAGCCAGGAGGCGTTCCTGTCGTGGGGATGGCGACTGCCGTTCCTGTTCAGCGCGGTGCTCGCGCCGGTCGTGCTCTACATCCAGCTCAAGATCGAGGACACCCCGGTGTTCCAGGAGCTGCAGGAGCGCCAGGAGAAGAAGGTCGTCAAGGCACCGCTGATGGAGGTCCTGCGCGACCACAAGCGCAGCGTGCTGCTGGGTGCCGGACTCCTGTTCGCCACGAACACGTTCTTCTACATCGGGATCTCCGGCCTGCTCGACTACGGCACCCGTGAGCTCGGCCTGCCGCGCCAGCAGCTGCTCGGCGTCACGCTGCTGACCTCGCTGGTCGGGATCTTCGTGATCTTCTTCTCCGGTTCCTGGTCCGACCGGTTGGGCCGCCGCCCGATGATCCTGATCGGGGCCGGGATGCTCGCGCTGTGGTCGTTCCCGTTCTTCTGGCTGATCGACACCGCGTCGATCTGGCTCATCGCGCTGGCCGGGTGCATCGGCAGCGTCGGGCAGAGCATGACCTACGGCCCGCTCGCCGCCTACCTCAGCGAGCTGTTCCACCCCAGGGTCCGCTACTCCGGTGCGTCGCTGGCCTACCAGCTGGCGGCGATCCTGGTCAGCGGTGGAACGCCGTTCATCATGACCGCGCTGCTGGCCGCCACCGGCACCTCGGCTGCGGTCTCGGTGTTCCTGCTGGCGATGTCGCTGTGCACCTTCGCCGCGGCGTTCTTCCTGCGCGAAACCCACACCAAACAACCGGCTCCGGCCCCCACCCCGGCCGAAGCCTGACGCCCGCAGCGGTTCCCGATTTCAGTGGAACTCAGACACCGGAGGTCCACGGAGATCGAGGACTGGACTTCCACTGAAGTCGGGAACCGGATTTCAGTGGAAGTCGGGGATGGGACTTCCACAGAAATCGGGGAGGGGGTGGGAC